>NZ_LSFI01000001.1 GCF_001642325.1 Thermodesulfatator autotrophicus
CTGCGGACACAGTTGACGAAACACTATGAATTTTAATCCCCAGAGTTTTAAAAATATCTTCAAAAACTTCCTGCCATATTTTTTCAAGAGGAATTATGTGAGGGACCTGGGCTAAAAAAATCTTTTCTTCAGGAGTGAAGTTAAAAGTGTTTACCCAGGAACAGGAAAAACTGTTTTTTTCTATATTGTTAAAGTCATTCAAAAAGAAGTTTTTACTTGCTAAAGGATCTAAGTTCAAAGACATTTTTGCCCCCCAAGGGAATCTAAAACTAAATATCGGAAAGAGAAATTTTAAGATTAAAACTTTTTAAAATCCGGAATTAGCTCAAAAACTGATAAAAGTTTTTTGGGCTCTGGCAAGCTTTTTTGATGCTTACAGGCAAAAATTAGCTTTCACTCTTGTGATAGTTTGTTAAGGCATCTGAGATCGCCACGGCGACTGTATCTCCTCGCGACAGGGATTGCTTCGCTACTTCGTAGCTCGCAATGACAGGGTGGTGAGTAGCTCACCAGATAGGGGTGAGCGGCTTGCAATGATAGAGGGGTAAGTGGCTCGCAAGATAGGGGTGAGTAACTCGCCATGACTCTTCTCCCTGTCACTGCGAGGAGCCTTTCCCTATTATCGTGCGAGAAGTACATTCCCTTATTGTCACTGCGAGGAGATCCCTCGCTCCGCTCGGGACAAGCGAAGCAGTCTCTGAGACTGCCGAGCTGAGATTGCTTCGGCCTCTGACGAGGCCTTGCAATTACAGAAAAATTAGGGCCTCACAATAACTTGGCCGCGTTGTCAATACAAGGGGTGCATTTTCACCTTGTTACTGCGAAAGATTTCTCGGAACAGGCGAAGCAGTCTCTGAAACTAGGGACTATTAATAAAAATATTTTGCATAGGTTTCTGAAAGTAACCACTTTATTTTCCACCTTTAAGCTGCTTATGTCTTTTGCCTCTGGCGGCATCTTCAGAAACGTCACGACTAAATAATGCATAATGTTTTCTGGCAAATTCTTCCAGGTGCTGTTGAATTTCTTCTTCTGGCACCAGATAAAGGCGCATCACCCTGGCAAACATACTCAAGGCCACCACCAGTTCTTCAGGGATTACCTCATCGGCTCCCAGCTCAAGAAAACTCTTCATCTCTGCCGCATAGCGCGTTCTAACCAGGATATAAATATCCGGCTTGATGTGCTTGGCAAGGCCAACAATAACCCGGGCAGACTTACAATCCGGAATAGTAATGGCGAGCACTTTGGCCTTCTCAAGGCCAGCCTGGCGCAAAATGTATTCGTAAGTAGCGTCTCCAAAAATAATAGGCTCTCCTGCCGCCTTTTCGCGCCTAACTGTTTCAGGGTTCATCTCAATAATAACGTAAGGGATACCCACTTTTTTGGCGGCGGTGCGAAGGGCCATGCCAGCTACTCCTAGGCCTACAATAATCATGTGATTAGCCGGCACCAGAGGACAAGCGGTTTCATCTACCGCCTTTGGTAAACGGTGCTTGGCAAAGCTAATAACCAGAGGAGTTAAAAGCATGGTGAGTATAGAAACTGAAGAAAGCAACTGAAACGTATCAAGCTTTATTAGCTCATATTTCAGGGCCTCCTGAGCCAGCACGAAAGAAAATTCTCCAATCTGAAAAAGACTAACTCCCACCAGAAAAGCTATGTGCACGGGATAACGCAAAATATAACGCAATATGCCGAAAATCACGCAGCTTTTTATAAAAAATATGGCCACTGTCCCCCCTAAAATAAGGGGTAGATATTTCGCAAAGAGCCTTACGTCAAAAAACATGCCTACAGAAACAAAGAAAATACAAATAAGCAGGTCTTTAAAAGGCAGAATATTAGCCGTGGCCTGATGGCTGTACGGAGAACGGGCCAAAATAAACCCTGCCAGAAAAGCCCCTAACGAAAGAGAAAGCCCGGCCAAATTAGCCAGCCAGGCTACTAACAAACAAAAGGTAAGAGTGGCCAATAAAAATAACTCCCGACTACGGGTGCGCGCCACGAAGTCCATAAAAAAGCCAAGCACCCAGCGACTTAGCACATAAGCTCCGCCAAAAAGTACAATGGTTTTTACCGTTATGAAAAGGAGGCCCAAATCAGCTTTTAATTCCCCTGCCAGAAAAGGCACCAGTAGCATGAGAGGAACAATGGCCATGTCCTGAAAAAGAAGAATTCCAAGAGAGGCCCGACCATAAGGCGTATCAAGCTCACCTTTTTCTTGAAGAAGAGAAAGAACAATGGCTGTACTGCTTAAGGCCAAATAAGCCCCCAGAAAAAACGAAACCGAAGGCGAAAGTTTAAATATTAAAAAGCCAAGAAAGCCTGTTATTAAGGCCGTAAGAAAAATCTGCAAACTTCCGCCAAGAAGTGCTATTTTTCGTAAACGAGCTAGATGCGCCGGAGAAAACTCAAGACCTATAGTAAAAAGGAGCAAGACCACCCCCAACTCAGCTAAAAAGTGGACCGCCTCTTCGGCTTTTATCAAATGAAGACCATAAGGACCTATCAGGGCCCCGGCAATTATAAAACTGATGATATTGGGTATTTTAAAACGATTGCCAATAAGGCTTGCCACAAAAGCTGAACCCAGAAGAACTATTACGTCATTTAAGAGCACCATATTTCTTCACCTGAACACAATTTTACTAAGCAATTTTGCCATCAAATGAGAACTTAGCCCATACGGACTCGCAGTGAGAGCGTAAAGCGTTATAGCGAGGCCGCTGGCGCAGCCAGGATCTCCTTAAATATAGGTTTTTTTCTTTCACTGGCAACACAAGGAACTGCTCGCACCTGTGAATTAACAATTTCTAATAAAGTGAGGTTGATTTACAAAAATTTTAAAGTTTGGCCAGTTTGGCCAGCCTTTGTCTGGCCTTTTTAGGGAGTTTTTTCCCCGGGATGGGTTCAGGAGAAAGCTTTTCCCCTTTCATTTCTTCGTAAAAAGCAGCTTCCATCTTGGCCAGAAAATCCCGTGAGGTTACAGAAATGGCTCCATAAGTCTCCACATAGCTCCTTATAGCCCGGTCAGAAGTAACAACCACTACCCGTTCTTTTTCCTTAACAGCACGACGTTTTATATAGTCATCAGCAGTTTCCCCCTGGGCCGTAAATATTACGCGTATGCCTTTTATAGAAACTTCACTTCGTGGTTCCGCCCGGTCCCAGGCGTCAAACACCACGGTTATCTTATGGCGCCTTATACGCTGGTATTCCTGAAGCTGTTTAAGAAGGGCCTGGCGGGCTTCTTCTGGATCTTCCTGCATAAGAAAGGCAAGCTCTGGGATCTGATGTAAAAGATTATAGCCGTCTATCAAAAGATGTATAGCCATTAGCCCCTTAGTTTTTCCAGAAAATTTTCAAATTGTTCCGAAGAATGAAATTCTATCACCAGCTTGCCCTTTTGGCCTCCCCAGGAAATCTTCACTTTAGCCCCAATAACTTCCGCCAGTTCCTGCTCAAGGGCCAGGAGATTAGGATCTTTAGGCTTTTCTCTTTTCTTAGTCCTGGCACCGGCTTTAAGCCTTTTGACCAGTTCTTCTGTTTGCCGGACAGAAAGCCCTCGCTTGATTACTTCATCTCTCACGTGTTTAAGCAGGGTTTCATTTTCTGCAAGGCCGAGCAGGGCCCGGGCATGCCCTGCTGAAAGGCGCTCCTCAAAAATGTCTTCCTGAATATAATCTGGCAGCTTTAGCAACCTGAGGGTATTGGCTATAGCTGCTCGACTTTTGCCAACTTTTTGAGCCACTTCTTCTTGAGTCAAGCCAAATTCTTCCATCAAACGCTGGTAGCCCCGGGCCTCTTCAATGGGATTTAGATCCTCTCGCTGTAAGTTTTCAATAAGGGCAAGTTCAAGGGCCTCCTGAGGCGACAACTCCTTTACAATTACCGGCACTTTTTCAAGGCCAGCCAGGCGAGCGGCCTGAAAACGCCTCTCACCTGCTACGATTTCATAAATCCCAGGCGTAATCTCCCGGGCTAAAATTGGCTGAAGAAGGCCCTTTTCTTTTACCGAAGAGGCCAGCTCTTCAAGACCCTTGTCTTTCTGCAAGCGGGGCTGATAAGGCGAAGGCCTCAGGGCCTCTATGGGACACATGAATATCTCTGTAGGGGTATCCAGGAAATCTTCTTCTGGCAGGAGAGCCTCAAGCCCTCGCCCTAAGCCTTTTTCTTTAGACTTTGCCAAGTTTAGCCTCCCTTTTTAGAATTTCCTGCGCAAGTGTCATATAAGCCCTTGCCCCTCGCGAGGAAGGGTCATAAGCAAAAATGGGTTTTCCATGGCTTGGCGCCTCACTAAGGCGCACGTTGCGGGGTATAACTGTTTCAAAAACCGCCCGGCCAAAATGCTTCCTTACCTCGGCCTCTACCTGCCTGGTAAGCTTATTGCGACCATCGTACATGGTAAGGAGAATACCATAAAGATATAGGCGGGGATTAAAGGCCTTTTTGACCTTGCGCACCGTATTAATAAGAAGACTTAAGCCCTCAAGGGCGTAGTACTCACACTGGAGGGGGATAAGCACGCCCTGGGCTGTTACCAGAGCATTTAAAGTAAGAATTCCCAGGGAAGGGGGACAATCTATAATGATGTATCTGTACCGCTCAGCAAGGTTACCAATTACTTGAACCAGAAGCCTTTCCCGCCCTTGTGCGGCGGCAAGCTCCACCTCGCAGCCAATCAAGTCAATGGTTGATGGAAGAACTTCAAGTTTGGGATAGTCCGTCTTGTAAAGGGCCTTTTCGGGAAAAATTCCGTTTAAAAGGATATCGTAAAGATTAGGAGAGACTCCCCTTAGACCTAGCCCACTTGAGGCGTTAGCCTGAGGATCTACATCAACGAGGAGTACCTCCTGGCCAAGAATGGCCAGGGCAGCGGCTAAATTCAGGGCCGTGGTGGTTTTCCCTACTCCGCCTTTTTGGTTGGCTACCGCAATTATTCTAGACATTTTCATTTTGTTTCACGTGAAACATTTTCCCTAGCCCGAAGATATTTTAACACGGGAATCGCTTTTAGCTTGTCTTCAGAAAGAGCCTCCCAGATAATTCTATCAACAAAGCGCTTAGGCCCTTCAGCATAAATAACTTCTTCTGGAGTAGCTATTATATCCACCGAAAAGTCGTGCTCTTCCAAAGGTATTTCTTCTACAACTTGCAAAGGGTGAATCGTGGTTAAAACAGGTGTTTCCGGACTGATTTTAGCAAAATGGGCGAGAATAGCCAGCTCAAGGTCAGCAAACCCACCCCCTTTGCCCAAACGTTTACCGCGGCGAGTTACAGCTACACAGCCGGTAATCACCAGGTCTATTTCTGGCATGTCTTCAGGAGACACAGGTTCTCCGTATTTAAAGGCACCTTTGATAGTTGCCGCTCGCAAAGGATGTACTTTTAACTTTTGCGGATCAAGCCTGAGGAAAGGCTTCTCAGCCTTTAACTTAGGTACGGCCATAAAGATAGTCTTGCCTTCAAAAAGGGCTTTCACCCTTAAGGGTAGCTGGGGGCTATCAGGGTTCGCTTTAATAAAGCGAGCCTTTCTAAAGGCCTCGGTTTCAGCAGCCTTTTCTGCCGCTACCTCTGCTCCTACAAAGTTGGGGATACGACCAAAAGCTCCGGGAAAGCGAGCCACTCCTTTTTCGCTTAAAAGCTCCCAGATTTTTTCGCGCAAAATCTTTTTCTCGTGTTTTATTTTTGCTAAACTTTCTTTTGACATGCGATATCTACTAGCAGTTATTCTCTTTGTGAGTTTTTTGGCTAGTTGCGCTCCACCCCCACAGGTTAGCAAAAAAACATACCCAGGCAAAGTTCCCCCCACGCAAAAACCATATCGTATTGGCGGAAAAGTTTATTATCCCTTACCTTCGGCCCAGGGCTATGTGGAAGTAGGTATAGCTTCCTGGTACGGCCCCGGCTTTCACGGAAAGAAAACCGCCAGCGGCGAGCGTTACAACATGTACGCCTATACCGCGGCCCATAAAGTTTTACCTATGGGCACCAAGGTACTTGTTACCAACCTGGAAAACGGACGGCAGGTAATAGTGCGCATAAATGACCGTGGCCCTTTCGTTAAAGGGCGCATTATTGACCTGAGTTACGCCGCGGCCCGGGCCCTGGGCATGCATCGCAAAGGAACAGCTCTTGTAAGAATTCAGGCCCTGGGAGAAAGTCCCCAAACGCATCTGGTATTCAAAGGGCGTTATTATATCCAAGTGGGATCTTTTGCCAATTACGCCAATGCCGTAAAGTTAAAAGAAAAGCTAAAAAAGAAGTTTCCCATCATAAGAATAGAGCCTTTTTCCAAAAATGGAAAAACTTTTTATCGGGTTCAGGTATTAGCCGCCCAGGACTTACAAAAAGCGCGTATGCTACTTTCTCGTCTTGAGCAAGAATTTCCTCAGGCATTTATTGTAGCTCGTTAAAATCCATAAGGTCCTTGAAACTTTTTTCAGGCTGATTATTCCTTCTTTTCATGGAAGAAAAAGACTTTTTGAGAGAAAATTTAAAAAGGCTTGAAGAACTTTCCCAAAAACTAAATATTCGTCTGAAAAATGAGGCTCTCTTTTTACAGGCCCTCACCCATCGGTCTTTCATCGGGGATAATCCAGACTGGCCTTATGGTGATAACGAACGCTTAGAATTTTTGGGAGACGCCGTACTCGGAGCCATTATCAGCCATCTTTTATATGATCGTTTTGGCAGGAATTATAGAGAGGGAGACCTTTCTAAAATGCGGGCCTGGCTGGTAAACGAAGAGCGCCTGGCACGTATCGCCCAAAAGCTTGAGCTGGAAAAATTGATCTTATTAGGGACAGGCGAAGAAAGGGGCAAAGGGAGGAAAAAACCCTCTATACTTGCCTCGGCTTTTGAGGCCTTAATAGCCGCCATCTATCTTGATCAGGGCTACGATAAGGCCTTTCAGGTGGTAAAGGCTCTTTTCAGTCGCATACTACCACAGGCTGAAAAAGGGCTTTTGGCTGATCATAAGACCTTGTTACAGGAGTTTACACAGGCCTTGTTTAAAAAAACGCCTAAATATATCCTGGTAAAAGAAACTGGCCCGGAGCACGCCAAGAAGTTTTTTATAGAAGTAAAGCTTGAAGATGAAACTTTGGCCAGTGGTAAAGGGCCCTCTAAAAAAGCGGCGGAGCAAGCCGCTGCCAAAAAAGCCTTAAAAATTCTGGAGGAAAAATATGGAAAACACACCCGAAAAAACTGATGAAAACAAGTTCCGTTCAGGCTATGTAGCCCTTATTGGTCTCCCAAATGTGGGGAAATCTACCCTTTTAAATCAACTTCTGGGTTATAAAGTAGCTATCGCTACTCCCAAGCCTCAGACTACCAGGTTTCCCATAAGAGGGATTTTAACCGGAGAAAATTTTCAGATAATTTTTGTTGACACGCCAGGGATTCACGATGCCAAAGACCTTTTTAACAAAATCATGGTAGAACAGGCCCTTAAGGCCATAGAGGAAGTAGATAGTATTGTCTTCATAATTGATGTGAGTAACCGCAACCCCAAAGCAGAAGAAAAAATAGTAGAAATTCTAAGAAAAGCAAACAAACCAACCATACTGGCTTTAAATAAGATAGATTTAATTAAAAAAGGCGAATTGTTACCAATTATTGACTATTTTTCTCAAATTTATCCCTTTAAGGCCATTGTTCCTATCTCAGCTCTAGAACGTGATGGGCTAGAAGAGCTGGTCAAAGAAATAGCTGAAACGCTTCCTGAAGGCCCCATGTATTATGACCCTGAAACCTTAACAGACCAACCCCAGCGGCTTCTGGCAGCAGAAATCATCCGTGAAAAAGTTTTTATGCTTACCAGACAAGAAATTCCTTATGCCACCGCCGTAGTGGTGGAAGAGTTTCACGAAGACCCAGAGCGCAATCTAGTTGTCATTCAAGCCACCATTTATGTAGAAAAAGACTCCCAAAAGGGCATCATTATTGGCAAAGGTGGCCAAATGCTCAAAAAAATAGGAACCCTTGCCCGTGAAGAACTAGAATTTCTATTGGGCAAAAGGGTGCATCTGGATTTGTGGGTCAAAGTCCTTAAAGGATGGCGCAAAGAAGAAAAGTTACTTCGCCGTTTGGGTTTTCCAGGAGTGTAGCTTTTTGGCAACACTGTTCTTTTGTTGTCACACTTCTTTAAAAATTTAACGCCAGCTATATCTTGATTATCCTTGGTTGGGCCTTTGGCACAAAAAATGCATTATCATTATGAAAAAATGCGGGAGTAAAGGCGTGGAGCTTTTTCAACATACCATATTAGAATCATTCAAACTCAGCGGAGAGGGAGTCCTTTCTGGAAAGGAAATTCTTCTTGAGTTTTGCCCGGCGCCACCGAATCACGGAATCGTCTTTGTGCGGGCAGACTTACCTACCCCGGTGTCTATTCCAGTAACACCAGAAACCGCCTTTGCTATAGATGGTGCTTCAGGCGTAGCTCTTGGAAAACATCATATCCTTTACGTAGAACATCTCCTTTCAGCTTTAAATGGCCTGGCTATAGATAACCTTCTTATCAGGGTTTACGGCGAAGAAATTCCCCTTTTTGACGGGTCAGCCAAAGTATTTATTGAAACATTCTTGGCCCTCGGGCGTAAGCCGCAGTGGGCTTTAAGACGATACATTCAAATAGAAGAAGAAATCGTTGTTACCGATGAAAGGGGGCGGGTGGTTATAAGTCCTGCTGAGGGGTTAAAAGTTTCTTGTGAAATAAATTTTCCGCACCCTCTAATCGGAAAGCAAAGTTTTTCTTTAGATGTTTGTCAGGAAAAATATGTTTCCCAGATTTCTTTTGCCCGAACATTTGCTTTTCTTGAAGATATAGTTCGTCTTCGCAAGGCAGGAGTTCTGCGCGGCGGAAGCCTTGATAATGCCATCGTATTAGACGAAGCTCAAATATTAAACCCTGACGGTTTGCGCTTTCCTGACGAATTTGTCCGCCATAAAGTATTAGATGTTATCGGCGATTTATACCTGCTTGGAGCCCCTGTGCTGGCTAAAGTTGAAGCCAAATGCTCTTCCCATAAACTTCACCAGAAAGCAATCCAGGCTGTATGGAATAGCGCTTATGCCTGGCGCTGGTATCCTTCACCAGGGCGGGCTCCAGTCAAGCCAGCCGCTCTCTTACCAGCTTTTGCCGCTTAAGCTTAATAAGAGAAGAAGTAGCGGGAGGTATTTAGGGTGGATTTAAGAAGCGGGGTCTTACCCCGCTTCTTTTTTAGGCTGAAAAAGGTTTTATCTCCACAAATTTTAAGGCCTTAGTAGTGCACTTGCTTACACAGGCCGGACTCAATCCCTGGTCAATTCTGTCTTTACAAAAATCACACTTTACCGCCTTTCCTGTAGCAGGATTAAACTGGGGAACATGCCAGGGGCAGGCACCTGCGCATAACATACAACCGATACATTTTTCTTCTTCAATAAAGACTATGCCGTCCTCCCTTTTTTGCATAGCTCCTGTAGGACAAACTGAAATGCAATAAGGGTCTTCACAGTGATAACAGGAACGAAAATAAAATTCAGTCTTAGGTACACCTTTTATTTTCTTTAAAGGATCATGGGTTATTTCACAGAGTATTGGCCCCACTGGAAGCTTTTTGTTAGTTTTACAATGGACTTCACAAGCATGGCAGCCTATACAACGCTTTGTGTTTAGATAAATCATATAACGGTTCATAGCTCTACTCTCCTTTTAGGGTTACGAGAACTTCGTCTTACAATCACAAAACGCTCACAGAGACAAAGGCCTCCTCCTACTGGGTCCATCCTTTGAAGAAGACCCTCCATCAGCTTTTGGTCAGCAAAGCCAGCATTATAAGCTCGCGTCTGATAAGGAATCTCTCGACCAAATCCATGGACGGTATAAACAACCTCTGGATGAATAAATTCAGTTACATGAGCTTTTCCAGTAAATTTCACTGAATCAGCTATTATATCCACAAGGTCTCCTTCTTTGATACCCAATTTTTGGGCTTCTCGGGCGTTAAGCCAAAGGGTATTTTCAGGCATAAGCTCATGAAGCAGGGGGTTGTTAATAGTATGACTATGGGTATGCACCGGGGACCGACCAAAAATAAGCCTATATTTTCCTTTGGGAGGCCTGCAAGGACTTTCGTATGGTTTAAGAGAAGGAAAACCGGCCTCTTCTAATTTATTGCTTATTATTTCAATTTTTCCGGTAGGCGTTTTGAATTTACCTTCCAGTTTTTCCCGGTCGTATAATACGGGCTTATCAGTTAAAGGAATAAAACCTTTGTCGTTAAAGTCCTCTATACTGAATCCTGTAGGTTCAAGCTGCCATTCCCAAATCTCATCAATGTCTTTAAAAGGAAAAACGTTTTTAAGGCCTAACCTTTCTGTTAAAAGGAGAAAAATCTCCCAGTTTGCTTTGGTATTATAACGGGGTTCAAGAACCCTTTGCCTGAGCCACAAATAGGGCTTAGTTCCCTTTTTTAAGGCTATAGGGGTCTCCCGTTCCAGATAAGTAGATTCAGGAAGAATGATATCACTGTACCAGCCAAATTCACTATAATGTGTGTCAATAGAGACTAGCAGTTCACAGTTATCAAGGGCCTCTTTTTGGGCTTCAGGATCAGGGAAACAGGTAAAAGGGTCATGACGATAACAAATCAAGGCTTTAATCGGATAAGGATCCTCGGTTAACATAGCGTCATAAAAGAGATGAAAAAGGCCTGGTCCCGCATCAAAGTGTTTATATCGCCAGCCCACTCCATCAGCTCTTTTTTCTTCCGGTTTTTTTACTAAAGAAGAAAAGTTACGGGGCCCTTTTTTCTGGCAATCAGCAGCACCTTTAGTAAAAATTTGTCCACCAGGAACTTCAATATTTCCCATAAGCACGTTTAAGATGTGGATAGCACGACTGGTATAAAAAGAATCTCTATAACGGGATAACATCCAACCTCGGTGGAATATCACTTGAGGCTTTTGCTGGGCAATTTCAGATACAAATTCTTTGATATTCTTAGCTTTTATGCCACATTCTTTAGCCGCCCACTCAGCAGTGTAAGGTTCTATAAACTTCTTTAGTTCTTCAAATCCCAGCACATATTTTTCAATAAATTCAGCATCATAGGCATTCTGGTTGATTATTTCGTTTATCATTCCCAGACAGAGGGCATAATCGGTTCCCGGGTTAATCATAAAAAAGCGGTGAGCTTTGATACCAGTTAGTGTTTGACGGCAGTCAATATAGGTAAGTCTTCCTCCTTTTTCCATCATATCTAAAACCTGATTTACTTCCGCCACTCCCAAAGAAGCCAAAATATTTCGGCCAAACAAAATCAAATGTTTAGTATTCTTTATATCCAAGGCAAAGCCTTTTCTTCCTACACCATATACAGAGAGACTTGCATGATGAATATTACGGCCGCAAGCACTATCATGGTTGGTATAGTTGGGAGACCCCAGAGCAAAACAGAAAGCTTTCCACATGTCCTGCCAGGGACCTCCCCTGGTGCTAACCATTATTGAACGAGCACCGTACTTGGAAATTATGTTTTCCAGTTTAGTGGCTAGATAGTCTATGGCTGTCTCCCAAGAAACCGGATCCCATTTCCCTGATCCTCTAGGACCTTTACGAATTAACGGTGTTTGAGGTTTTTCGCTATCCTTTACCAGGGCTTCCCCTGCAGCTCCCCGAGCGCAGAGAGAGCCGCCTAATAAATAAGGATTTCCTTCTATCCATTTTATTTCATTATTGTCAACCTCAACTTTTATAGGACATCTAACCGTACACATGCCACAAATACTCCAAACCGTTCTCATTAATTCCCTCCAGATATTAATGCTTATTGAGCAATAATAGTGTTTATTAAAACTGAAAACAAAAAACAATTGCCCAAGAAATACACATAGATTACTAAATAAATTCTAAAACCAGACTAGATGAAAATTTTTCTTAAAAAGCCCTCTAAATCTCTTAATAAGAGAAAGTTTTCTCTTTCACAAAAACGTGCTAGACAAAAATTCACAAAAGAAAAGATAAACTAAAAGTGTTTATCGTAAAAAAACTCTAATAATCATTATCAAACTCTCAACAGTTACTTACTGGAACAGTGCACAAGTTATGACAAATAAAGCAATAATTAGATTGAGAAAAATCTAAAGTTCTGGAAAACTGGAAAGGTTTATAACCCTAAAAAGACAAAAGCTTTTAATCTTTGCGAGATATCTGTCTTTATGCTAAAAAATTGACATGGCAGGGGCAATTCTAGCTATAGGGAATGAACTGGTAGAAGGCCGCATTTTAAATCGCACCAGTTTCTGGGCAGCCAGGCAGCTTTTATTCAGAGGCTATGAAATCAAAGAAATTAATACCATTCCCGACGAACCTGCCCTCATAGAACATTACGTCAAAGATTTTCTCAACCGTTATGACTTCCTCATTGTAAGCGGAGGCCTTGGCCCCACCAGCGATGACCTTACCAACGCCGCGGTAGCCAGAGCTCTTGACCGCCAGATAATTAGATTCAAAGAGATGGAAAAACGCATCAGAGAGCGAGAAAAAGCCTACGGCCTTCCAGAAAACCCCCTGCGCCTTAAAATGGCCGACTTACCAGAAGGGGCCGAACTGCTTACAGACAAACATCCTATGGCTGGTTACTTTTTGAAACTAAAAGAAAAGCTCCTCTTTTGCCTGCCAGGAGTGCCAGAGGAATTTGAGTTTTTACTTAAAGAAAAGGTAATCCCCCTTCTAGAAAAATTTTTACCACTTAAAGGCATCTTTTTGTTTAAGCTCTTTAAACTCTTTGGTTTGAATGAGGCTGAAGTAAATCTTGCCCTGGAAGGGCTTGAAAGGCAATGGAAAAACGTCTCCATTGGTTACTATCCTTGCACCCCGGAAATACACGTCTCTTTGCGTATAAAGGGCTCCCAAAAAGAAGAAGCAGAAAAACTTCTTGATAAAGTTTCACAAAAAATCAAAGAACTATTTGGGCCCTATATTTTTGGAGAAAATGAAGACCTACTTGAAGGCGTAATAGGGAAGCTCCTTTTAGAACGAAAGGAAACTTTAGCGCTGGCAGAATCCTGCACCGGTGGTTTGGTGGCCTCTCGCATAACCCGTATTCCAGGTTCTTCGGCTTATTTTGAGAGGGGAGTAGTTTCTTATTCTAATGAGGCCAAAATAGAAATTCTTGGAGTTCCTGAAGAAGACATTAAAACCTTTGGTGCAGTAAGTGAGCCGGTGGCTAAGGCTATGGCTGAAGGAGTTAAAAAGCTTGCCAAAACTACTTATGGCATAGGAATAACTGGCATAGCCGGCCCAACCGGTGGCACTAAGGACAAACCTGTAGGCACTGTGTGGATAGGGTTTTCATGTAAAGATGGCACAGTGGCCCAGTGTTTCCTCTTTCCAGGAAACCGCCACACTGTGCAGGATTACGCGGCAAGCACTGCTCTTGACTGGCTAAGACGTTATTTGCGTTATGGCACGCTTATTCCTGGCTATCAGTTTACCTGCAAACATTAAAGAACAGCTCAAGGGTATTCAGGAAGACCTGGCCCAAAGCCGGGCCCAGGTGCGCTGGGTGCGGCCTGAGGGCATTCATCTCACTATCAAGTTTCTGGGCGAAGTTCCAGAAGAAAAAATAAGCGAAATAATTAGCCAGATAGAAAAAGTCCTCCAAAAACTTAAACCAGGTAAGTTACATTTTAAAATTAAAGGCCTTGGAGTTTTCCCAAATCCACGTTCTCCCCGGGTAGTATGGGCAGGCCTTGAAGGAGATCTTGCCACACTTGCCAGGCTAAAACGACAAATTGAAGAAGCCTTTGTCCCCTTGGGTTTTCCTATGGAAACTCGTGCCTTTGTGCCTCACCTTACTCTTGGGAGAATAAAATCCTCTAAAAGACGCCAGGCCTTGATGGAAAAAATTAACACCTACCAGGAAAAAGAATGGTCTCTACCAGAACCAATAGAAGTAGAAGAACTGGTGCTATACGAAAGCAAGCTCCATCCAGAAGGAGCCATTTACATTCCCCGTAAACGCTTTCCATTGTAAATGGCCTAAAGCTGATAGTAATTGCCCATTTTAAAGGGCCAAAGCTGCAATTGACTTTGAGTTGCAAAAAGATTAGGTTCTTTAAAAAGAATTAGCTAAGGAGGCCCTTTAGTGGAAATTTATCGTGAATTTGAGTGTTTTTCCTGTGGTTATAAATGGCGTGTTCCTTTTGGAACTGGCCGTGTTTTTACCTGCCCTAAATGTAGCAGCTTAAAGATCAGGCGCACCAACCCTGGCCCTCCGAAAGGGCGAGGAGGTTGGCGCTGGCGTTTGAGGGGCAGACGAAGATAATGGAAGATTCTCGCTCTCTTGCCCGGGTAGCATTATTAGCTGCTATTTTCAATCTCTTTTTGGCTGCTGCTAAATATGCCCTGGGAAAGTATGCTGGAAGCCTTTCTCTTCAAGCAGATGCCCTTCATTCTTTAACAGATGTCATAGGCTCTGTTTCGGTTTTCCTGGGATTAAAATTTTCTGAACGCAAAAATGAATCCTTTCCTTACGGATTATATAAACTTGAAAACTTAGCTGCCCTTTTAACTTCGGGTTTTATTTTTGTAGCGGCTTATGAAATTCTCAAAAACGCCCTTCATGCCTCAAGCAAGCTGGTTGTAGCCAATATCCCTCTAGCCATTTTAAGCCTTTTGATAATGACTGGGGCCCTCTGGGCCTTTTCACGCTGGGAATACAGTATAGCCAAAAAATCTGGCTCTCCCAGTCTGGCGGCTGATGCTGAACACATGAAAACAGAACTTTTTGGCACCGTAGTAATTGTAATTGGCCTTTTAGGCGGAATGTTTGGGTATCCCTGGCTTGATAGAATAGCCGCCCTGGTGATAGCCATTATCATCTTCCGTATTGGCTGGGAAATAATGATTGATTCCTTTAAAGTTCTTCTGGATATTGGCCTTGAATCAGAAATTATCACTCAAATAACCCAGATAATTAATTCTTTTCCTGAAGTAGTAGAAATAAAAAGCTTAGCTGGCCGCCGTTCAGGAAGGTATCGCTTTTTAGAGATTGAACTGGTGCTGGATGCCCACACTTTAGAAGAAGCCCACGAAATCGTCACCATGATTGAAGAAGAAATTTATGACCGCTTTCCTGATATTGACCGGGTTATAATTCATTTTGAACCACCGGCTTTGGAGGAGATAAAAGTGGCCGTTCCTTTAGATGAAAAAGGCCAAATAACTTCTCATTTAGGCTGTGCACCTTATTTTTTGTTTTTGACTATTAATTGTAAAAAAAGGCCCCCTGAAATTGTTGAGCAAAAAAGAACTTCTAATCCATATTGTAAAGAGGAAAAACGCCGCGGAGTGCTGTTGGCCGAATGGCTTAAAGAACAAAACGTCAATATTTTTATAGTTCCTTCTGATGATAATAAGGCCCGAGGCCTTTTTTACGCCTTGAGTTCCCTGGGCATAAAAATTCTTTTTCGCCCGGATATTAGCCTGGAAGAACTTCTTAAAAATCCACCCTGTCCAAAAGGTAAAATTAACTTTTAAGTAGAAAACATTTTAATCTTGGTTAAAATCAACACAAAAAAGAAAAAGAGAGGGATGGAAATGGGCAAAATCACCAAAATTTTAGGAGCTATTTTAGTTGTAGTTATCGTCGTAACAATTGTTCTTTATTTTGTTGCCAGCCGGTATCTGACTCCAGAAAGGATCAAAGCCTTTATAGTTCCTCCACTTGAAGAGGCCACCGGTCTTAAGGTTTCTATCGGCGATATTAAAAGGGCCGGTCTTTTTGGGGTTAAGGTAAACCAGGTAAAATTTTTAGACCCTGTAGTTAAAAAAGATGTAATCTCGGCAGATGAATTACGCTTAAGCCTTAAACTTAGCCCCCTTTTAAAGGGAAAACTCGTTGTCTCTGAAGTGGCCTTCATAAGGCCTTATATTTTCGTCATCCGAGAAAAAGATGGTTCAATTAATTTAACCAAGTATTTCGCTCCCGAAGAAACTGCGCCCACGCAAGAAACTCCCCCAGCCCAAAAAGAACCTGCTAAACTTGCCCTTATTTTTCAAAGTATAAAAATAGAAGCTGCCAAAATAAAATTCGTTGACCAGAAAAAAGAGCTACCTCCTGCTGAAGGCACTTTTTCTTTAAACGGCGGGCTTAAATTAGAGGGAACATCCCTTGTTTTCACCGGAGACGGCCAACTAAACGTAAAGGTTGATAAATATCCTCTGGTTGAAGATTTACGCTTTAACGCCCTGGTCAGGGGAAAAGAAAATCAGATAAAACTTGTCGGTGGAAAAATTCTTAAGGGCAAAGTTCTGGGTGAAATAGTCCTCAATGAAGAAAAAATCAAAGGCCTTATAAGGCTTTCCCAGGCAAGTTTTAAGGAAGGCGAAAACCTGGCTAAAGTCCTTAAGCCATATCTTTTTCCCGAAGCAGAAATTCCTGCTTTAGACGGAGGTTTTGATGTAGAAATAACGCTTGCTGGCACCATTTCAAAACCCATAGTAGAAAGCTCGGTTTACCCGAAACCTCTAAAAATATATCAAAAGCCTTATACGATAGTGGCAGAAGGAGAAATAAAAGCTTCTGTGGAAGAGGTTCTTCCCAAAATTAATCTCACCGTAAATGGAGAAAAATTCTCTATTAATGGAAAGGTTTCTTTAAAAGAAGCCTTACCCCGGGCAGACCTTTTAATCTCAGCTCAAAAATTAAATTTGAAGGCCTTAATCCCTGAGGGAGAAAAAGAAGCTCCTGAGAAACCTTCTCAACCAGAGGAGAAAAGAGTTTCCCAAAAGAAAAAGGCCTCTTTAGTCCTACCTATTACTGGAAAAATTCGTTTTAAGGCCGAGGAAGTTTGCTATCAGGTTTGCGCTAAAGACGCCAGGGCAGAAATAGTTTTAAACAAAGAGCGCCTTGACCTAAAAAACTTTAGCTTTTTCCTGGCAGGGGCCTTGGCTCAAGTAAACGGCAATGTTACCAATCTTTCTGATACACCTAAAATCAAATTTGCCTATTCTCTCGCTGGTGCCGACTTGCCAACCCTTGCCCAGAGCTTTTTTAGCAAAAGTGATTATTTTGCCAGTGGAAAGGTCTGGACTGAAGGAGCTTTTTCAGCCCTGGGAATAGAAGCCGAGGCTGTTAAAAAAACTCTTACTGGTCAGGGCAACGCCCGGTTTATGCAATTGGGTTTAAAAGAAAACAATATTACCTCTCTGGTAGCCCAGGTTTTAAGGATAGAAGAGCTTAAAGCCTTAAAATTTGACCAGGGTAAACTTAATTACGCCGTTGCTAACGGCTGGGTAAACGTTAAAGGTAAGTTTTCCCGTGAAGGTCTGCTTCTTAATTTAACAGGCCGCGTTGGCCTTGATGGCCGGCTAGACTTAATACCTCGTCTTCTTTTTAGTGGGAAATATGCCTCTCTTTTTGCCAAAAACTTCCCTGGTGCTTCTCTTTTTAGAACCCAAAAAGGCTATGAGGTGCCTTTATCTATCGCTGGCACTTTAGAAAAACCAAAGGTTTCTCTCAAAGAGGTAGAAGAAAAAGTAAAGGAAAAAGTCAAGGAAAAAGCCGTAAAAGAGATTTTTAAACTTTTAGGGCAGTAAAACTCACCTGGAGGCCTTCTGGCCTCTAGGTGTTTTCATTTTTGCGACGTTCTACGGTAATAACGGTGTGAACATTACCACGAGGATGAAAATCCCCTATCACTTTCAGGTAGCGTGGCTCTAAAGTCTTCCAGAGGGCGTCAAATATTTCGTTAGTGGCTGCCTCATGCGAAATATAGCGGTTGCGAAACTTATTCAACCAGAGTTTTAGTGACTTTAGCTCTACGATTTTTTGATCGGGAATATAGCTAAGTTTTATGGTGGCAAAGTCAGGATATCCCGAACGTGGGCAAAGGCAGGTAAACTCTGGAAAAGTTATTTCAATAAGGTAATCCCTGTCCGGGTAAGGATTGGGCCAGGGCTCAAGCTCAGCTTCAAGAATAGCTTTTTCTCCATATTTGAGTTCTTCTGACATCTTTCTCCCTAGCAAAAAACAAAATAAAGAGTTGATATCATTACGATTAAACCAACAATACCAAAGAAATTTATTTTAGGCACTATCCCTTCAAATTCTTGAGAATAAAAAATCCAGGCCACGTAAAAAGCTCCTATACCTCCCACAATAATAAGAGTCTTTAACGTCAGAATTATTAGCCATTCAGGAACAACAAATCCCAGATGCTCTAATTCTAAACCGAATTGTCTCCCCAGAACCGGGAAAAAATTACCAACTTCATGCAAAAAATAATCAAGGCGATAGGTAAGCTCTCCGGTAAAGGCCATAGGCACCAGGACTGGCACCATAGGCGAAAACTTTCCAAAAAGCTCGTCTTCAAAAAAAGTAAAAAGCTTTGCTCCCAAACGAATAATTCCAACAAAAAATATAAACCATAATCCCAAAATAATGGTAAAAGCTATAGCCTCAGAGTTTGCCAGAGAAGCCTTAAAAGATTGATACCAGACAGTTTTTTCCTGAATAAAACGAGAAAGCTGGGAAGCCATTAAAAAGGGAATAATATAAGCACAAGTAAGATACCTTCCCTTATTGATAATCAGTTCTTTTAACGGGTGACGCAAAAAAAGCCGTGGAGAATCTCTATCACAAAGAGGAACACAGTGGCCACAAACTAAGCAAAGCAAATTATTTTTAACGGCATAAGCCCCAAGATACACTGGACAACCTGGAATATTTCCTTTTCCCCTTTTACAGGGAAAGTCTT
This sequence comes from Thermodesulfatator autotrophicus, assembly GCF_001642325.1. Classification (GTDB taxonomy): domain Bacteria; phylum Desulfobacterota; class Thermodesulfobacteria; order Thermodesulfobacteriales; family Thermodesulfatatoraceae; genus Thermodesulfatator; species Thermodesulfatator autotrophicus. The sequence continues at coordinate 18,757 of NZ_LSFI01000001.1, forward strand.
TACAGCCGCGGCACTTTTCAAGAAGCGGGCGAAACTCAAGGATAGACATGGTAGCTGCCGCACCGATAATTTTTCCCATAGGGCAAAAGTGGCGGCACCAGGCCTGACCTTTGTAAAGAATGGCAAAAACAGTAGCGCCCAACAAAATAGAAATAAGGAGTAAAGAGGTAAGAAAAGGCGAGTATTTCATGTGAGTAACGGCTTCCACCCATAAAATCAAGGCCAAAAGAATAGTAGCACCGTAGGCACAATATTTAGAAAAGGTTTGTAGAGGGAGCTTTTTCCGGTATAGCCCCAGTTTTTGAAAAATTCGCCCTATACCAGGAAAGGGGCAGACTCCACACCACATACGCCCTACAAAGAACCAGGAAAGAACAATTGACGTCCACCAAACTCCCCAGGAAATAAATAACATGATGTTTCTGGATGGGTCTTGAGGCCCAAATAAGCCCATAAGAATCAGAATAGTAAAAACTATATCACCAAAAGTTCTAAGAATAGCGAAGTTGCGACGATTACTGAAGAAGCTTTTTAAGCGCGGAAAAAGTTCAAAGAGGTCAAGACGGGCCTCAGGGTCATATACAAATAAAACTTTTAAGATTTTTTTTAAGGTCTTAAGTTTCAAATAGTATTTTGCCTGTCATCTCTTTAGGTATTTCAAGCCCCATCAGGTACAAACCCGTTGGGGCAATATCAGCCAGAATTCCTCCTTCTAAAAGCTTCTTATTTTTCATTTTATCATCAACCAGATAAAATGGTACCGGATTACCGGTATGAGCGGTAAAAGGGCCACCTGTTTCAGGGTCAATCATCATTTCACAATTACCGTGATCTGCCGTAACAATGGCAGGGGCACCGCCTGTAACCTCTCGCCAGGCTTTAAGAACCTTTCCCACGCACTCGTCAACTACTTTCACCGCCTTGATAGCGGCTTCAAGCACTCCTGTATGGCCTACCATATCACCATTGGCGTAATTCATCACGATGAAAGAATACTTATTGCTTTTGATTCTTCTGATAACCTCTTCGGTTACTTCATAAGCGCTCATTTCAGGCTTCTGGTCATAGGTGGCAATGTCTCGCGGTGAAGGAATGAGTTTTCGCTCTTCTTTAGGAAAAGGTTTTTCCTCACCGCCATTAAAAAAATAAGTAACATGGGCATATTTTTCAGTCTCAGCGGTGCGAAACTGGTAAAGACCTGCTTTGCTTATCACTTCGCCCCAGATGTTGACCAAATGCTCTGGGGGAAAAGCTACCGGCAAATCAAAAGTCTCGTCGTATAAAGTCATACAAACGTAATAGGCAAGTTTAGGCCACTTTTGACGGTCAAACTCGTTAAATTTTGGGTCTGTAAGAGCCCGGGTTAGCTCACGGGCTCTATCAGCCCTGAAATTGAAGAATATGACCACATCGCCGTCATCTATTAAAGCCAGAGGCTTATTATCTTTTATTATCACCGTGGGGGTGATGAATTCATCTGTTTCACCACGGTTATAGGCCTCTTTTACCGCCTCCAGTGCATCAGAGGCCTTAAGGCCTTCTCCCAAAACCAGTGCCTGGTAAGCCTTAGCCACCCGCTCCCAGCGTTTATCTCTGTCCATAGCGTAGAAGCGGCCACTAACAGAGGCAATTTCTCCGCAACCAAGTTCTTCCATCTTTTGTTTTACCCGGGCCATATATTCTATGGCACTCTGGGGAGGGGTATCTCGCCCGTCGGTGAAAGCGTGCAAAAATACCCTATCGCAAAGGCCTTCCCGTTTGGCCAGCTCAAGGAGTGCAAACAGATGTTCAAGGCTGCTATGGACACCTCCGTCTGAAACCAAACCCAAAAGGTGGACCTTCCCCCCTGTTTCACGAGCCCTGGCAAAGGCCTCTTTTAAAACCGGATTTTCAAAAAAAGAACCGTCTTTAATGGCCATATTTATACGGGTTAAATCTTGATAAACTATTCTTCCTGCCCCGATGTTAAGGTGACCCACTTCAGAGTTACCCATCTGGCCTTCAGGAAGGCCAACGGCTTCTCCCGAACATTTAAGCAAGGTAAAGGGATATGTTTCTTTTAAGGCATCAAGGTTGGGTGTGCCTGCCAGGCGAATAGCGTTACCTTCAATTTCTTCACGATAACCCCAGCCATCAAGAATTATGAGTAATAACTTATTCGCTTTCATTTTTCTCTTCCGTAGTTTCTGGTATAACCAGGCCCCAATCTTCTGGTTTAATCCGGGCGGCATCCATCCAGAGACCTTCTATATCATAAAACTCCCTTACTGGTTCAAAAAACAGATGAAAAACCACGTCTCCGTAATCCATAAGCACCCACTGGCCCTCAGTAGTCCCTTCAATGCCCAAGGGAGTAATATGTTGTTTGTATAATTCTTCTTCCAAGTAGTCAGCTACCCCTTGCACATGCCGCGCTGAGCGAGCGCTTGCTACTAAAATAAAATCTGCATAAGAAGAAAGGCCCCTTACGTCTAAAATTACTAAGTCATGGATTTTTCTATCCAGGGCTAACTGGGCCATAAGGCGGGCAAGGTCTTCAGGTTTTAAAACAGGCTTCTTGGGGGCTAAGGCTTCTTTTTTCACTCGGCTGTTCATACCTCCTAAAAGTGTTTATTTTAAAGAGACTGCTTCGCCCATACGAGCTCGCAGTGACCAAATATAGATGGCTAATGATAGTAATTCTTTTTTTATCATTGTGAACCAACTTTCCTTGTTATTGTGAGGCTACACCAGCAGCCGAAACAATCTCAACCTATGTCTTTTAACTTTTGCAAAAATCTCCTTAAAATATAACGCAATTAAATAGTCGCATAAACTTTACGAAGATAAATAGTCTTTAAAAATAGTTTTACGCAAAAAGTCTAAACCAAGACGCAAAAGTTTTTCATCGTCTTCAAGGGCTTCTTTTATCTCTTCCGTAGAGAAAAACTGTTTGAAAACTTCTTCTGTGGTTAGATATTCCTTTAAAGTCTCCAGGCCATAACAGGCTGTATAAATCATATCCAGTTCATCAGCAGAAAGAGGTCTATCCATGTGTTGGCGGGCAAAAACTATTTCGCTGAAAAGGTCATTAAATTCGTAGTAAGGCTCAAGGCCCTGTTCTTTTATCCAATCTCTTACGGTTATAGGGCGCTTTTCAAAGTGACCTTTGCAATGGGTCTCTCTTATTATACGATAAATTTCAAAGGGCTTACCTTCTTCGTCACGTCCGGTAAAACGCGCCAGTGGATACGTGCGACAGGAAGCAGGACGGTCTGCATAGACAGAACACCCTTCTTCTCGCAAAAAAGGGCAGGCAAAATCTTGCGTTTTCATCCTTACAGAGATTACAGGGAGCTGGGTGAGGTCACCCAGATAAAAGTCAGCATAGCGGTCTATAAATTCTCTTGAAGAAAGCCCCAGAGCCTTTCTTAAACGCAAAAAATCGTAGGGACTTAAAACCAAAGTTACATCATAACAGCAGAGATTAAAGCAAGATATCCCCGGATAACAGGCGAATTCAAAAACATCATCAAGGGTTAGTTTGCGGTGGTCAAAAACCGGCTGTTCCATTTTAGCCCTCCGTGTTAAAGTAGCCAGCCTTTTTGAGCAGGCTTATAACTTCTTCTGGAGATAAGTCATACCAGTTTTGATAAGCATCTGCCACCGCAAAGAAAGCTCCTCCTCGCAGGTTGGCACAGTAAAGCTCATCAGCTAAAGGAGCGATTTTTTGAATGGCCTTTTCAGAGGCGGTGGGCACAGCCACAATAATCTTTGAAGGCTTGTGGCGGACAACTTGTTTTATAGCAGCCATCATGGTGTAGCCTGAGGCCAGGCCGTCATCTACCAGAATAACCTGTTTATCTAAAAGCACAGGAAAAGGTTTGCCCTGCCTGAATAGAGCTTCCCGTTTAGCTAAATCTTTCTTTTCTATAACAATTTGAGCTTCTATTTCTTCCGGGGATAGTCCAGCATAAGCTACCAGTTCTTCGTTTATAAGGATATCTCCCTCTGAGGTTATAGCTCCAAAACCTGCTTCCGGGTTATCTGGAAAATGAATTTTGCGAACAATGATTAAGTCAAAGGGAAGGCCTAGTTTTTTGGCGATAGTTAGGCCTACTGGAACGCCTCCTGCTGGAATAGCAAGGACTATAGCATCTTTTGCCTTTTGATATGGTTTAAGCATTTCCGCCAGCACTGAGCCGGCTTCTTCCCTGTCACGGAAGACATAAACTTTATTGGTAAGAATTTTATCAACGAAGACTTTGCCCATTTCCCCACCTCCCACTACAAAGATAGGGCTTATTTAGGGAAAGGCAAAGATTTAACTAAAGGCGGGAAAAAACTATTTTTCCTGAGATTATAGTTAACACGGCCTGGCCTTTCATTTCCCACCCCAGGAAGGGCGAATTCTTACTCTTTGAATGAAGGGCTTTTTCATCAACCACCCAGATTTTTTCAGGATCAAAGACGGTAATATCTGCTGTGTGACCCGGTTTTAAAGTGCCTCCATCAATCCCTAATATCCTGGCCGGGTTACAGGACATAAGCTCTACCAGGCGGGAAAGGGAAATAACTTTTTCCTTTACCAGACGCAAACCCAAAGGCAGAGCTGTTTCAAGGCCTATTAGCCCACAGGCTGCCTTTTCAAACTCACAGAGTTTTTCAAGGGGACTATGAGGGGCATGATCGGTGGCAATGGCGTCCAGGGTGCCATCAGCCAGGGCCTCTTTTATAGCCTCGCGATCAAGCTCACTTCTTAAAGGTGGATTAACCTTGGCGTTGGTATTGTAACCAAAGGTGGCCTCTTCTGTTAGAGAAAAATAATGCGGCGCCGTTTCAGCAGTAACGGGTATCCCTTCCTCTTTGGCGCGACGAATAATCTCTACCCCTTCTCTGGTTGACACATGGGCAATATGGATTGGCGTTCCCGTAAGCTTGGACAGCATGACTTCGCGAAAAATAGCGATGGCCTCTCCTTCAGCGGGAACACCTTTAAGGCCAAGCTTAGAAGAAGCCAGACCCTCGTTTACATGGCCACCTTTAGAGAGGGACAGTTCTTCAGCGTGTGAAATAATAGGTAAGTCAAAATTTTTAGCGTACTCCAGCGCAAGTCTCATAAGGTAAGCGTCTGAAACAGGAAAGCCGTCATCAGAGAGGGCTGCCGCCCCTGCTTCTTTGAGCTCTCCGAACTCTGTTAAGCTTTCTCCCTTTTGACCTTTGGTAATACAGGCCACGGGATAAACGCGAGCACGCCCTGCTTCTTCAGCCTTTTTAAGGATAAAGCGTGTAACCTCGGCGTTGTCATTGGGAGGTTTAGTGTTGGGCATACAGGCCACCGCGGTAAAACCCCCGGCCACCGCGGCTTTAGTACCAGTTTCAATGGTTTCTTTCCATTCTTCGCCTGGCTCGCGTAAATGAACATGCATGTCTATAAAACCCGGGCAAACCACTAAACCCTGACAATCTATAATCTTTGCGTCTTCAGCAGAAATGTTGGGCGAAATAGCCTCTATTTTTTGGCTGGAAATTAAAATATCGCCGATTAAATCAAGCTTTTGGGAAGGATCTACTATACGGCCGCCTTTTAAAAGAATCTTCACGCTCCACCTCCAAGAAGGAGCACTAATAAAGCCATGCGCACAGCCACGCCGTTTGTTACCTGCTCAAGGATGACGTTTCGCGGGTCTTTTTCAAGTTCTGGGTGAAGCTCAACTCCCCAGTTAATAGGGCCGGGATGCATGAGAATACAATCATCTTTGGCCAGGGCTAAACGTTCAGTATTTAGGCCAAAATGGCGGGCATATTCTCTTACTGAAGGGAAAAGGGCCCTTCCGTGGCGTTCTTTTTGCACGCGCAGGGCCATAACAACGTCGGCGTCTTTTAAGGCCTCTTCCAGGTGATAACAAACTCTTGCTCCCAGGGCTTCTCGTTCTGGCGGAAGCATGGTGGCTGGCCCGCTTACAAAGACCTCTGCTCCCATTTTACAGAAAGCACAAATGCCAGAATGCGCTACCCGGCTATGGCGAATGTCTCCGATTATGGCCACTTTTAACCCTTTAAAGGACCCTTTCTTTTCTCTCACTGTAAGAAGATCTAAAAGGGCCTGGGTGGGATGGGCATTAAAGCCGTCACCGGCGTTTATTACCCTGGTTTTTACGTGTTCAGCAATAAGATGGGGGGCTCCGGCGTTGGGATGCCTAATGACAAAGAGATCTGCCCCCATGGCCTGGATATTAAGCACTGTGTCTATCAAAGATTCCCCTTTTTCCACACTGCTCATACGGGCAGTAAAGTTAAAAACATCTGCCGAAAGAACTTTAGCTGCTTTCTCAAAAGAAAGACGCGTGCGTGTGCTGGGCTCAAAAAAAAGATGGGCCACTAATTTTCCTCTAAGAGTGGGAACTTTGGGAATGGGACGCGATAGTACTTCTTTTAGGGCTTCAGCAGTGTCAAGAATAAAATTTATTTCTTCAGGCGCAAGAGAAGCAATGTCAAGTATGTGTTTTTTTGAGAAGTCCATAATAAAGCCCCTGGCTTAAAAAGGGATACCAAAAGGCCAGGGGCTGGTCAAGCTTTACTGCACTTCCTGGGTAAGACCAGTAAAATCAAGGTTTCGGCTGGAAAGCTCCCGGTCAATCATAAAAAGGGCCTCAGGTGAATCTTTGACCAGGCGCATCTGAGCCACAATACTTCCAAAGGAATCCTCCTCTTCCACCTGCTCAGTAATAAACCACTGGAGAAAAATCTGAGAAGCGTGGTCTTTTTCCTGCTGGGCCAGTTCCATCAGATTATTAATGCGACGGGTAACTTCTTTCTCGTGATTTAAAGCGTATTCCATAACCGCCAATGGGGATTCCCAATCTGTAGGCGGTTTGTCTATGCTCTGGAGTTCCACCTTGCCACCGCGCTCGTTAATAAAATTATAAAACTTCATGGCATGCATAGTTTCTTCCACGGCCTGGGCTTTCATCCATTTAGAAAATCCTGGCAAATTAAGGCTGTCAAAATAAGCTGCCATTGAAAGATAAAGATAGGCTGAATAAAGCTCCCACTTTATCTGTTCGTTAAAGGCCTTTTCCATTTTTTCCGTAAACATAACCGCCTCCTTTTAAAAATTTTTAAGTTAAGAATAATTATAAATTAATCATTTGGCAATACTGGCTAAAGCTTCATCCAGGGCTTCGGCCAGGGCGTCTATTTCACGGTAAGCAATAATAAGGGGTGGAGTAAAGCGTAAAACTCGGTCTTTTATCACGGTTATTAAAATACGCTTTTCGTAAAAAAGCAATTCGCCAATAGGATTAGCGGAAACTTTTAGTTCTAAAGCCTGCATAAGGCCTTTACCTCTGACTTCAGATACCAAGTGGCTATATTTATCAGCAAGATTTAGTAGCTTTTGGCGCAGGGCCTTACCTTTTAAAACTACCTCTTCCAGAAAACCTTCTTCAAGGATTTTATCAAGAACCACCAGGGCTGCGGCACAACTAACAGGGTTTCCGCCAAAGGTGGAGGCATGGGTGCCAGGTTCAAAGGCAGCCATAACTTCTTCAGTAGCAAGAAGAGCCCCAAGGGGCATTCCGCCGGCCAGGCCTTTTGCCAAGCACATAATATCAGGTTTTACACCTGTCCATTCGTAGGCAAAAAACTTCCCCGTGCGGCCGATACCAGTTTGAATTTCGTCAAAGATTAGTAAGGCGTTATATTTATTCGCTAATTCGCGTGAAGCCTTAATAAATTCTTCGGTAAGCGGGATAACCCCTCCCTCGCCGATAATGGGTTCAAAAATTATGGCGCAGGTATTTTCAGAAAAGGCTTTCTCAAGAGCGGAAATATCATTTGGTGGCACGTGTTTAAACCCAGGGACAAGCGGCTTAAAACCTTCCCAGTAAACCGGCTGACCGGTGGCGGAAAGGGCGCCGTAAGTACGACCATGGAAAGAATTCTCTAGGGCTATTATTTCATATTTTTCCGGGCCAAAATTTTTCCAGGCATAACGCCTGGCCAGTTTCAAGGCCGCCTCTACCACTTCGGCTCCACTATTGGCAAAAAAAACTCTCTCGGCAAAAGAGTTTTCACAAAGCTTTTGGGCAAGCCTTGCCTGAGGCTCTGTCCAGTAGAGGTTGGACACGTGTATTAATTTTTGGGCTTGCTCACAAATGGCCTGAGAAAGCTCTGGATGGGCATGCCCCAGAGCACAGACAGCTATGCCAGCGCAAAAGTCTAAATATTCGTTTCCTTCTTCATCGTATAGACGAGACCCTTTTCCCTTTACAAAAGCTACAGGAAAACGTTTGTAATTTTTAGCCAAATATATTTCTCCCAAGTCTTTTATATAAGCCATTTTAACCTCCTGATTTGTTTTTGCCTGCCTCTAATTTTGCCAAAATTTTTCTATATTCAGCAAATACTTTTACAAAAAATTTGAAAATTATTTTATTTTTTTCTTTACTTTTATTTTGGCATAAGTATAATGCTCTTTAAGTATTAAATTATTTAGGAGGATTTTAGTAACATGGTTAAAGGTAAGGTAAAATGGTTTGATGAAAAGAAGGGCTATGGTTTTATTTCTAGAGATGATGGTGGAGATGTATTTGTTCACTTTTCTGCCATCCAGATGAATGGTTTTAAAACTCTCCAGGAAGGCCAGACAGTTGAATTTGAGATTACTCAGGGCCCCAAAGGAGAACAGGCGGCTAATGTTACGGTAGTAGAAGAATAATAATAATTTTTCTTAATAAGTGACTAAACGAGGCCCCGTTTGGGGCCTTTTTTATTTTGAAGACCTTTGCAAAATTCTAAGATAGCCACAGCCTTGCGACAAGGATTGCTTCACCCCTGGCGGGGCTCGCAATGACACAGCATAAAAAAGGCTTACAATGACAAAGTAAAGTTCTGTAATGACAGCTCATTTTTTTCACTATGAATAGTATATTCCCTATTCTCACTGCGAGGAGACCGGGACAGGCGAAGCAGTCTCAGGAACCAGTGAGACAGTCAATTAAAATGTTCTGAAAAAGTTTCTATTTTGCTATTTAGCTAATAATTTTTCTATCTTTTCTAAATCTTCAGGAGTATCCACTTCTGGACAATCATATTTAGTAATAGAAACAGCTATAGGATAGCCATATTCTAAAACCCGTAATTGTTCCAATTTTTCTGCCTGTTCAAGCTCTCCAGGCTTTAAACGCACAAAGGTATCAAGAAATTCTTTTCGGTAAGCATAAAGGCCTATGTGGCGCAGGTAAGTCGGGCTTGGACCAGGTGGACGATAAAAGGGAATCAATGAACGCGAGAAATAAATAGCCTGTCCCTTTCTGTTAAGGACTACTTTGACACGGTTAGGGTCGTGTTTTTCTTCTTCGCGTTCAATAGGTACAGCCACCGTAGCCATAGGAAGGTCCGTATTCAAAAGAAGAGGCTTTACCAGTTCTTCTATAACTGCTGGTTCAAGAAGGGGTTGATCAGCTTGAATGTTTACAATGATGTCGTCGGGAGAAAGACGCAAAATATCTGCTGCCTCAGCAATCCTCTCGGTGCCACAAGTATGATTTTTAGCAGTGAGAATCGCCTCACCACCAGCTTCTTTCACGGTTTTTTTAATCCTTTCGTCGTCAGTAGCCACTATAACTTTTTCCAAAATTTTACTCTTTCTAGCTCTTTCATAAACATGGACAATCATAGGACGACCGGCTATCAAGGCCAGCGGTTTGCCAGGCAATCTGGTTGAGCCGTACCTTGCGGGAATAATGCCATAAATTTTCATAATTCCTCCGTTGTTAAAATGACATTTCATTTTTATATACTTCGTTTATAACGCAAAGAGGAGGTAATAAAACATGATTTACTTTTTCCCAGCCCAAGAAATAAAGTTTGAAAATCATCCTAAATTTAACGGGGTGAAATGGTTCCCCATGATAGACAAAAGCAAGACAGACCGTATAAGTGTTTGTTATTTACTTATTGAACCTGGAGTGGAAATTCCTGTACACATCCACGACCCCCAAATTGATTCTATTCTCGTGCTTGAGGGAGAGGCTGAAATTTATATGAACGGTAGCTGGCAAAAGGTAACAGCTGGTGACTATGTATTCGTACCAGCTAAAGAAGAGCACGGGGTAAAAAATATAGGGCAAAAACCGTTAAAGCTCTTTATAGTTCACTCACCGCCGTTATATTAAAAGGCCTTTACAAGGAGGAAAGATGGTAAGACCTGATTTTAAAAAGGCTGGTGGACTTATCCCTGTTATTGCTCAGGATTATAAAACCGGCGAAGTTTTAATGCTGGCTTACATGAACGATGAGGCCTGGGAAAAAACTTTAGAAACCGGCAAAGTCCATTATTACAGCCGCAGTCGTAATAAAATATGGCTAAAGGGAGAATCTTCCGGCCACGTGCAGCTGGTAAAAGAAATTCTTTTAGACTGTGACCTTGATACGGTTTTAATTAAAGTGGAACAGTTAGGTGGTGCTGCCTGTCATAAAGGTTATCGTTCCTGTTTTTATCGCCGATTAGAAAATAATGAGTTAAAAATTATCGGCAAAAAAATATTTGATCCAGAGGTGGTTTATGGAAAGAAAGCTTAAACTTGGCATTCCTAAAGGGAGTCTGGAGAAAGCTACTATAGAACTTTTTGAAAAATCTGGCTGGCGTATAAATGTCCATCACCGCAATTATTTTCCTGATATAGACGACCCGGAAATTGAATGTGCCATATGCCGTGCTCAAGAGATGAGCCGTTATGTGGAAGAAGGTATCCTTGATTGCGGTATAACCGGAAAAGACTGGATACTTGAAAATAATTCTGATGTTCACACCATCACAGAACTTATTTACTCCAAAGTAAGTAAGAGGCCGGCGAGATGGGTGCTGGCGGTGCCTGCAGATTCTGAGATAAAAAAACTTGAAGACCTTGAGGGCAAAAAGATTGCCACGGAGCTTGTTAATTTCACTAAACGCTATTTTGCCGAAAAGGGTATAAACGTAACAGTAGAGTTTTCTTGGGGTGCCACGGAAGCCAAAGTGGTGCAGGGACTGGCTGACGCCATTGTAGAGGTTACAGAAACTGGAAGCACTATCAGGGCTCACGGGCTAAAAATTATTCACGAACTAATGCAAAGTACTCCCCAGTTCATTGCTAATCACGAGTCATGGAAAGACCCCTGGAAAAAGAAAAAGATGGAACAGCTGGCTGTCATGCTCAAAGGGGCTTTGAGGGCTCATCGGCTGGTGGGCCTCAAAATGAACGTAGCCGAAGAAAATCTCAAAAAAATAGTTGAAATACTTCCCAGTTTAAACGCCCCTACTATTTCACCGCTTTATCAAAGTGACTGGTTTGCCGTGGAAACAGTGGTCTCTGAGGATATAGTGAGGGAACTTATTCCTAAACTTTTAGAAGCAGGGGCTCAGGGAATAATTGAATACGCCTTGAATAAGGTTATTTAAAAAAAATTACTTTGGGCTTTAAAATAGTTTAAAAAATGAAATTTTCTAAGCTTTATTTATTATTTTTTTTATTAGGTTTGGTGGCTTGTCAAAGTGCTGAACCGCCTTCTACTTTTTATCAAGAAAGAGCCAATGTTCATTTAGAAAGAGCCTACATTTATTATCACGAAGGGCGTTTAGCTGAAGCCTTAAAGGAAGCCTTTTCAGCCCAAAAAGTCTATCCAAAAGACCATAATATTTACAACCTAATTGGCCTTATATACATGGATAAAGGCCAATACGATGAAGCCGAAAAATACTTTAAAAAGGCTTTGGAAATATCTCCAAACTCTCCAGAAGTTCTTAATAATTTAGGATCACTTTATTTAGTTAAAAATGATATACAAAAAGCCATTTCTTATTTTGAAAAAGCATTAAAAGATCCTTTCTATCCGAAACCTTTCATAGCTTATACCAATCTTGCCTGGGCTTATTACAAATTGGGAGATAAAGATAAGGCTATTTTTTACTTAAACAAGGCCCTTAATTATAACCCCAGATATTCAGTGGCTTATTTTTACAGGGGGTTAATAGCCCTGGAAGAAGATTTACTTGAAAAAGCAAAGCTTGATTTCCGCCGGGCTATACGCTTTAACCGCCAGGATATGGCCTCACGATATTACCTGGGAATAGTCTATTTGCGTTTAAATCAGTTGGAAAAGGCCAAAAAGATATGGCGTTCTATTTTAGAGCTTGCTCCTGAATCTCGCTGGGCCTTAAAGGCTGAAGAAAAACTTATGACTTTAGAAGAGCTTGAAGGTTCTTAATCACTTACGAAATATTAACGAAAATATAAGGGTTAAAAGAATACTTAAGAGAATACATGTTCCTAAAGGAAAATAGAAAGTAAAATTATCTCTTTTAATCAAAATATCACCGGGAAGCTTACCAAGAAAAGGTATTTTACTTCCAACAATCATTATCCCGCCAATAAAGACCATAAAAAGGCCTACTAACACTATAATTTTTCCTAAATCTTCAAAAGGGTTCATTTTTAACCCTCCTCATTTTCTTACGAAATTTTTTGTCATAGCGTTCCTGTTCACTAAATATACAACCACAATAAGGCTGGCGGTAGATGTCAAGCTTTTTAGCTTCTTCCTGCCCTTCTTCCCAGCCAGCTCTAAAATCGCGATATAAAAAGGGAATTTTATGGCGAAAAGAAAGGTCTTCAGCTATATCTCTTATTAACTCGTGGGCCTGATAACGGCTGTAAAGGAGCGTAGTAGTAAAGGCTAAAGCCTTTTCTTCAATGGCTTTTTTTACCACCTGTTCAAGCCTTATCAAATAACATATCTCACAGCGCTTATGTTCCCGATAAATAACGGCCTTAAGAAAATCCCTGAGGCCGTAATTGGTATCATAAATCACGGGTAAATTTTTAATTTCTGATACCTCTTTTAAAGCCCGAATCCTTCTGCGAAATTCCTGATAAGGGTGTATATTAGGGTTAAAAAAATAACCTGTTACATCAAAACCTTCTTCGCGGAGTTTTTTTAACGGATAAAGAGTGCAGGGGCCACAACAAATATGAAGCAGAATTTTAGATTTTTTCATTTTCGTCATAATCATGAAGATTTGTTTAAAGACCTGTTAAAAAGGTGTTGAAATTTATGTTGAAATATTTTACCTCAAAATTTAAACAAAGTTTTCAACAATTTCTATTATTAGAAAATCCTGGCTTTTACCTTTTTTTTAACAATTTAAACCCACTATATAAACAAAATTTTTTAAAAAGAACTTAATATAGGAGTAAGAAATGAAGCTTATTGTGGAAAAAGATCCCCTTTTAAAAGTACTTTCTAAAGTTCAAGGAATAGCTGACCGTAAATCAAGCATGGCTATCCTTTCTACAGTTTTATTCAAAGTGCTTGATAACGGTATCGAAATTTCGGCCACTGACCTTGAACTGGGTTTTAAATCCTACCTTGAAGCTGAAGTTGAAACTTCAGGAGAATTAGCCATCCCTGCTCGTAAATTTTATGAAATAGTAAAAGACTTCCCTCACGAGAGACTTATACTTGAAGAAGAGGGCCATTTCCTAAACATAACTTCTCCAGGAGATGACGATGTCTTTTTTCGTCTGGCCTGCCTTCCAGCAGAAGATTTTCCGTCTCTTCCAGAAACAGATGACGCAAGCCTTATAGAAATAACCAGTGACATGTTAACGGAAATGATTACTAAAACTATATTTTGTGTGGCCACTGAAGAAACACGTTTTATTCTTTCTGGTATTTATATGGAACAGCCCACAGAGGAAGAAGTTCTTCGTCTGGTAGCTACTGATGGCCACCGTCTGGCAATGATAGACCGCCAGATTGAAAATCTCTCAAAACTTAACCTTAATCCAGGAATTATAGTTCCTAAAAAAGCTGCTCAGGAAATAAAGAAAATTGCCCAGGATATCCCCCTATTGCAGCTAGGCCTGCGGGATAATCACCTCATCGTGGCTATGCCTAATATGATGCTTACCGCTCGTCTAATTGATGGCCAGTATCCTGATTACCGAGCAGTTATCCCTGAGTTACAAGAAAATCCACTGATTTTGCCACGCCAGAAATTAATTGAGGCCTTAAAACGCACTTCAATTATCTCTGCAGATCGCTATCGTCCGGTAGCTTTTCACCTGAATCCAGGTCATCTTACACTGGTCTCTCAACATCCAGATCTTGGTGAGGCCCGCGAAAAAATACCTATAAATTATGAAGGTGAAGAAAATATCTTAAATTTTAACGCTAAATATTTAATAGAGGCTCTTGATGTTATGAATTCAGAGGAAGTAGAATTTTATCTAAAAGATGAAGACACTCCCTGTGTCATAAAAGGCCCAGAAGATTTTGGTTTTCTTTGCCTAGTAATGCCCATGTCGAGTGTTTAGCCATGGAAGATAAATATAAAGCTTCACAAATAAAAGTATTAGAAGGCCTGGAAGGGGTAAGAACGCGGCCAGCTATGTATATTGGTTCAACTGGCCCAGAGGGGTTTCACCACCTTCTCTGGGAGGTGGTGGACAACGCTGTTGACGAGGCCTTAGCCGGCTTTTGTACTGAGATAAAAGTTATCATACACGAAGATAATTCCATTACTGTGGAAGATAACGGCCGTGGTATCCCCATAGATATTCACCCTACAGAGGGTATTCCCGCTCTTGAAGTGGTGATGACCAAGCTTCATACTGGCGGTAAGTTTGACCATAGTGTTTACAAAGTCTCTGGAGGGCTACACGGAGTAGGGGTCTCGGTGGTAAATGCCCTTTCTGAATGGTTGGTAGCGGAAGTCCATCGTGACGGAAAGATATACCGTCAGAAATATGAAAGAGGGGCTACGGTAACTACCCTTGAAGTGGTGGGGGAAACAGATAAAAGCGGAACCATTATAACTTTTAAACCAGACCCTGAAATTTTCGGCGAACTTGAATTTGACTATGAAGTTATAGAAAATCGCTTAAGAGAGCTCGCTTTCTTAAATCCCAGGGTAAAGTTTATTTTAATTGATGAACGCACCGGGGCTAAACAGGAGTTTCACTACAAAGGCGGTATTATAGAGTTTGTTAAATATTTAAACCGTCGTCGTGAAGTGATAAATAAAGAACCTATTTATGTTTCAGGCGAAAAAGACCTGGTCCAAATAGAGGTTGCCCTTCAGTATCACACGGGTTTTAACGAAATCTGTTATTCTTTTGTTAACAACATAAACACTAAAGAAGGCGGTACTCACGTTATTGGTTTTAGGGCGGCTTTAACCAAGGCCATAAATCGTTATATTGCTACCCATGATAACCTGCCAAAGGCTCTTAAAATCAAGGTAGAAGGAGATGATGTTCGCGAAGGTCTTACCACGGTAATTTCAGTTAGGATTCCTGACCCCCAGTTTGAAGGGCAGACCAAGACTAAACTTGGTAACAGTGAAATTAAGCCCCTGGTAGAATCCGTGGTTTTTGAAGGTCTTTCGCGCTGGTTTGAAGAGCACCCCAAAGAAATTCGCCAGATACTGGCCAAGATTGTGGAAGCAGCCAGGGCCCGTGAGGCTGCTCGCCGTGCCAGAGAGCTGGTACGCAAGAAAGGCCAGGCCTTAGACGTAATGATGGCGGGAAAGCTTGCTGAATGCCAGTCAAAAAATCCTGAAGAAAGGGAGCTTTTTATCGTTGAGGGAGACTCAGCAGGAGGAAGTGCCAAGCAAGGGCGAGATCGCCGTTTCCAGGCTATTTTGCCACTTAGGGGTAAAATTTTAAACGTGGAAAAGGCTCGTTTTGACAAGATGATTTCTTCTGAAGAGATACGCCAGCTGGTAGCGGCTCTGGGTACGGGTATCGGCCCCAAAGATTTTGACCCTGACAAATGCCGTTACCACAAAATCATTATTATGACTGACGCTGATGTTGACGGCGCCCACATAAGAACACTCCTTTTGACCTTCTTTTATCGCCAGATGATACCTCTGGTGGAAAGAGGTTTTCTCTATATTGCTCAGCCACCACTTTATCGTATCGTTGAGGGCAAAAAAGAAACTTATCTAAAGGACGACCAGGACCTTGACGCTTATTTGTTTGAAAGGGCGGTTAAAAATATTGTTATAGAAATAGACGGCAAGGTTTTTTCTCAGTCTGAGGCTAAAAAGTTTTTAAAAGAACTGGCGGCTTTCGAAGAAGCCTTGCAGGAGCTTTCACGCAAGGGAATCTGGCCAGAAGCAGCTATGGTTCTTTTAAACGCAGGCGTTAGCCGGGCTGACCAGTTTTCAAATCGCGAATTTGTAGAAAATCTCGCTTCTTTGTTTAAAGATAAGGGTTTTCGCACAGGTAATATTCGTTTAAGCCGTATTAGAGACGACGCTTACGAATTTGACGTTTCTTCCCGTGAATTTTCTTATCTTTTCTTTACGGTGAGCCCAGAGATTCCTGTTTTTAAGGAATATCGTAAGGCCCGTAAAAAATTTGAGTCTCTTAAGGACTATCTTGGTAAACCTATAAAAGTTACGGCAAGAGGTGAAGAGAAGACCTTTGAAATGCTTCGCGATTTTCTTGAATTTATAAGAGAAGAAGGCCGAAAAGGTATTCATATTCAACGTTATAAAGGCCTGGGTGAAATGAACCCCGAGCAACTCTGGCAGACCACCATGAACCCTGAGACGAGAAGGCTTTTACAGGTAGATATTTCAGACGCCTCTATGGCTGATGAATTATTTAATACACTAATGGGAGAAAAGGTTGAACCAAGGCGCGAGTTTATTCAAACTCACGCTCTTGAATACCGGGAGTTAGACATTTAGGAGGTAGCTATGGAGTGTCAAAAAGAAAAAAATCTTGCTCGTTGTAATTGTACTTACGAACCCTGCTCCAAAAAAGGTATTTGCTGTGAGTGTTTGAGTTATCATTTATCAAGGCGTGAGCTTCCAGGGTGCTGTTTTCCACCTGAGGCTGAGCGCACCTGGGACCGTTCTTTTGAACACTTTGCTCGTCTGGTAAGGGAAGGAAAAATTTAGTTCTGGGTAGCTTTTTTGAATAATTTTTTTAAAAGCTCGGTGGTTCTAGCAGCAGGGTCTTTACGAATACGTTCTTCTTCCTGAGCCAATACAGTGAAAAGGCCTTCTAAACTTTTTTCGGTAACATATTTATCCAATTCTAGATTTTTTTGGTCTAAATAGCCAAGATAACTTTTAATGGTGGGAGACGATATAAGCTGCTGGTATTTTTGGGTTACACCTATGCGATTTAAATTTTCCCTCACAATTGGTAAAAATTTTTGGTAAAGCTTTGGCCAGGTTTTTTCACGGAAATAATTGGTAACAGCGTGTTCTCCGCCGTTAAAAAGGTTTTTAACATCTTGTAAGGTTATACTTTTAGCTGTTTCTAAAAATATAGGCCAGGCTTCTTTGACTGCCTTTTCTGCCGCCTGGTTGAGGCTTATTTCAAAATCATCCGCCTGCTTTTCAAAGCCCAGTTTTCTCATGAAATTGGTGGCTTTATCCAAAGGGGCAGGAGGTGGAATGCGAATAAGTTCATTGTTTAGAAAGCCTCCATCCTGTCCGGTTTTATCAACTGTTCGCTTTAAGGCCACTAAAAGCAATTCTTTTAAACCTTTATTTAGGTCGGTTTCTGTTAAACTTTCTTCTTTTGATGGACTGGTGTTCTCTTTTATTATTTTTTGAAAGCTTTCCCAAAAACCAGCCTTAACAAAAGCAGGATTTAAGATCAGGAAAGAAATTATAAGTATGAGAATATTTTTCACTAATTAAACCCCTCCAAAAAAGATGGCGCGCCTGGGAGGACTCGAACCTCCAGCCTTTGGATTCGAAGTCCAACGCTCTATCCGGTTGAGCTACAGGCGCTTAAAAATATTAAGCCATAATAAGTAATTTTTGCCAAGTTTTTTATAAAAGATAGAAGACTTCACAGGTGTCGTGGTGACCTCAGATCCTTTCGGTATCGCTAGGGACAGAGATTGCTTCGCTACTTCGTAGCTCGCAATGACTGGCACACTTTGTCACTGCGAGGAGCCTTTTCCATATTGTCACTGCGAGGAGCGCGCAAGTGCGACGAAGCAGTCTCAGGGGGATAAGAGAAGCAGTTTTGATTTTGAGCTTATAGTAATTTAAAAAGGGGGTGAAGCTTCACCCCCTTTTTGACTTTAGATTACTTTTTGTTAAGGCGTTTACGGGCAACCCCTAAAGCGATGAGCCCACCAGCACTTAAGAGGAGTACTGTGCTGGGTTCAGGCACAGCGGAAACTTTGAAATCAGCCGTTCCTGTTCCGTCTATAATACCGTTTGCTCCACCAAGAATATTATCAATAGTGGTAATATCAGCATTAATAGTGGAATCTAAGTTATCAGCCGTAAGGGTTAAAATTATCTTTTTAATTTCGTCTCCAGGTTCAGCCAGGTCTGTGCCAGCATCATCTTCATAAAGATACCAGCTGAAAATAGCGTTTTGTACTAAGTAATCTCCTAAACTAAAAGAATAGCCACCATAAGTAATGTCAATTTGAGATACGTAAAAATCACCTAAACTAAAGCTTCCACTGCTGGAAAGAGGGGCTTCCCAGGTGCCAATATAAGAAGTTCCTAAGTTATTATCAGCAAATTGATGGCCATAACCAAAATCAAGAGAAAAGCTGTCTATCTCTAAATACCAATCATAAGTACCTGCTGGTGGATTAGGTAAGGTAAGCCCTGTGATGTTGGAAATTTCAAGGGTTAAAGGACCATTAGTTGGAGTAGGTGGAGTATTTGTAGGATCAGAAAAACCTGTTAATGCAAAGTCAAAAGTAGTGTTATAGGTCCAGGTGTAGGCCCTGGCCCCAACCGCTAAAACCATCAACAAAAGAAATACCAAACTGCCAAAAATTAACTTTTTCATGATTTACCCCCTAAAATTTTTGGTGATTTTTAATATGCAATAAAAATGCCTATTTATTATTTTTCTCCAATTTTTCTAAATGTATTGATATTAAAGCAATTTTTAGTTCATTGTTTTTAACTATTATATATTCCGATACTCTAGATAAGAAAAAATTTTCCCTTGTGGGAAAAAATTTTCCACTGAAGAAGGATTGATAAAAATCTCTCTATAGATAAACAACGGGCAAAATTTTCTTGACATAAAATCTAAAAATTATTAATAACTCGATGTTACTGATATTAATATCGTAACATTAAGGAGGTATAAAATGAAAAAATTTTGGTTGGTGTTACTGGCTTTGTTTTTAGGGTTAAGTTGTAAGGCCTGGGCTCATTTCCAGTTACTTATTCCTTCAAATGATATTGTAACGGTAAATGATGGGCGCCGGATAGAGCTTTTCTTAAATTTTACCCATCCCATGGAAGGTGGTCCAAACATGGAAATGGTTCGTCCAGAGGCCTTTGGAGTATTTGTGAAAGGGAAAAAATATGACCTTTTAAATTCCCTGCAAAAAATAAAATTACCCATTTATCCCAACTGGCATCCTGAAGCAGCTAAAGAAAAGGGCACAGCCACAGCCTGGAAAGCTATTTATAAGCTCCGTCGTCCAGGAGACCACATTTTTTATGTAGTTCCAAAGCCCTATTTTGAACCTTCTGAAGAAAAATTTATTCTTCAGATTACCAAGGTGGTAGTAAATGCTTTTGGTGCTGAAGAAGGATGGGATTCTCCCGTTGGCCTTAAAGCTGAGATAATTCCTCTCACCAGACCTTACGGTTTATGGGAAGGGAACACTTTTCAGGGACTGGTACTTATCAATGGTAAGCCAGCTCCAAACCTTGAGGTAGAAGTGGAATACTACAACAAAGACGGCCGCGCTCATGCCCCAAAAGATCCTTTCGTTACCCAGG
This sequence comes from Thermodesulfatator autotrophicus, assembly GCF_001642325.1. Lineage (GTDB taxonomy): Bacteria > Desulfobacterota > Thermodesulfobacteria > Thermodesulfobacteriales > Thermodesulfatatoraceae > Thermodesulfatator > Thermodesulfatator autotrophicus. The sequence continues at coordinate 38,528 of NZ_LSFI01000001.1, forward strand.
TTATCAAAACTGATGAAAACGGTGTTTTCACTTACACTGTTCCCTGGGCTGGCTGGTGGGGTTTTTCTGCCTTGGGAGATGGTGGTATTCTTAAAAAAGATGGTAAAACTTATCCGGTAGAACTTGACGCTGTTATATGGATTAAGGCTTATCTTCTCCCCAAAGGAGTTAAATAATGCACATTTCTGAGGGGGTACTTTCGGCCCCGGTACTTATAGCCGGGGCCTTAGGTACTGGTATTGGGACATTTATTGGCTTGAAAAAGATTTCAGTTGAAAAAGTTCCACAAATAGCCCTTCTTTCAGCGGCTTTTTTTGTGGCTTCGTTGGTGCACGTGCCTTTAGGGCCAAGTTCTGTCCATCTGGTTTTAAATGGGCTGGTAGGTATTCTTTTAGGCTTAGCCACCTTTCCAGCCCTTCTGGTAGGGCTATTTTTACAGGCCCTTATTTTTCAATTCGGAGGGCTCACTACCCTGGGAGTAAATACCTTTAACATGGCCTTTCCAGGAGTAGTGGTTTATTATTTATTTGGTCCGCTGGTAAGGTCTTCTCGCTCTTTGATAGCAGGAGTTGGGGCTTTTTTGGCTGGAGCCCTGGCCATTCTTTTAAGTGGTATTCTGGTAGCCTTTGAACTTACTTTTACCGGGGAAAGTTTTAAAGCGGCAGCTAAACTCATTTTGGCGGCCCATCTTCCGGTTATGATTATTGAAGGGATTGTTACCGTGCTTTTAGTGAGCTTCCTTAAAAAAGTGCGTCCAGAAATTTTTGGTCAGGAGGTTTGAAGTGAAACATTTTTTTGTCTTTGGGGTGATAGCCTTTTGGATCTTACTTAATAGCCCGGCTATAGCCCATAAAATAAATATTTTTGCTTACACCGAAGGTAACACCATTCAGGGAGAAGTTTATTTTAACGATGGCTCTCCCGCTAAAAATACCAAAATTACCCTTTATTCTGTTAAAGGAGATAAGGTTCTTGCTGAAACAAAAACAGATAAAGAGGGAATTTTTAAATTACCCATTCCCAAAGGTCTAAAAGAAGTAAAAGTCGTGGCCTGGGCAGAAATGGGGCATCGTGCCGAGATGAAACTAAAACTTTCCCAAAATAACGAAATAGCTTCTGCTGAAACTACTCAAGCCAAAGTCAAGCCAGCCAATTCTCAGGTTTTACCAGAAGTTGCCGCGGCAAATTCCATTTCAGAAGAACTGTTTAGAAAAATTATACGGGAAGAAGTTCGCAAAGAAATGGCTCCCCTTAAAAAGATGATTCAAGAGCTTGCTCGCCAGGCCGACAAGCCTTCTCTGGGAGAAATTTTGGGAGGCATAGGTTATATTTTCGGCTTATTTGGGGTCTGGGCATGGTTTCAAGCCCGTGGCAAACGTGGCAAATGAAGAAAGAAAATTCTTTTTTGAAAAGTTGTGACCCAAGAGTAAAATTTGTTTTAGCATTACTATATGCAATCATAGTAGCTATAACTTATAATTTTAGTTTGTTAGTTTTAGCTTCTATTTTTTCACTAATTTGTTTATTATTAAGTGGACTTTCATTTTTTTATTACTTAAAAAGGTTAGGTTTAGTAAATTTATTCTTGGTTTTTGTTTTAATTACTTTGCCATTTACTACCCCTGGTGAAGAAGTTTTTAAAATTAAGTTTTTATCAGCTTCAAAAGAGGGAGTCAGTCTGGCCTTTCTAATTTTTTTTAAATCAAATTTAATTATTCTTACCACCACGGCCCTTTTATCAACTTCGTCTATCTTTGAGCTGGCTCACGCCCTTCATCATCTATTTTTACCTTCAAAACTTGTTCAGTTGCTTTTTTTTACTTTTCGCTATTTACATGTGATTGAAAAAGAGTTCTGGCGTTTGAAAGATGCGGCGGTGGTGCGTTGTTTTGTCCCCCGTACCAATTTATTTACCTACCGTACCATGGCTTATCTGGTAGGAAGCCTTATTGTGCGCAGCTATGACCGTTCCCAAAGAGTTTATGAGGCCATGTTATGTAGGAGCTTTAATGGCACCTTCCCTGTATATCATCATTTCCATTTAAGGAAAAAAGATATACTTTTTGGAATTTTTGGTGTTACCTACCTCGTTGCTATTTTAATTTTGTGTTAAAATTTTCCTATGGCTTTACTAGAAATACGTAATTTGTGTTTTGGCTATCCCCAGCATTCGGTGTTTGAGGACTTTGATTTTTCTATTTTCCCTGGAGAAACAATAGGCCTGATGGGGCCAAACGGGGCAGGAAAAACCACGCTTTTACGTCTCATAGTGGGCCTTATAAAACCTCAGCGAGGTGAAATAATTTACAAGAATAGGATATGTCGAGAGGAAAAGGATTTTCGTTTTCTCAGGCGAGAGGTGGGCCTGGTTTTTCAAGACCCTGATGACCAACTTTTTTGCCCCACGGTAGCTGAAGACATAGCTTTCGGGCCGCTTAATTTGGGGGTGCCCAGGGAAAAAATTCCTGGCCTGGTGAAAGAGACTTTAGATATTCTGGGGCTTTCTGGTTTTGAGGAAAGAGTTACTTATCGCCTCTCTGGCGGAGAAAAACGCCTGGTGGCTCTGGGTACAGTGCTAGCTATGAAACCCAAGGTGTTACTGCTTGATGAGCCAACAGGAGACCTTGACCCCAGAAACATTGAAAGACTTAGCAAAATTCTTAACAAACTCTCGGCGGCAAAAGTGGTTGTATCGCATGATTTAAGTTTTCTTAAAACTATAGCTGAAAAGATATACTGGCTTGAGGATGGGAAGCTTTCTCTTTACTATGATGTTTCTTCTTACGATTCTTCGCGTTTGATTTCTCTTGACAGAAGTATTTTTCATTAATGAACCAATTATGGTTGCACAAAAGAAGACCATTTCTGAGCTGTCATTGAGTCCTTACTTGTTATTACGAGTCCCTTCCATGTTATTGCGAGTCCCTTCTTTTTAATTGTTTTAATTGTGGGCCCCCTTCTCTGTCATTGCGAGCGAAGCGAAGCAATCTCAGATACTACTCGCGCTTTAGACTATTTCGCCTGTCCCGAGCGAAGCGATATATCTCTGAGACTGCTTCGTCGCGCTTGCGCGCTCCTCACAGTGACAGAGGGCTAGTCATTGTGAGCCCCGCCAGGGGCGAAACAATCTCGTCAAAGCAATCCTTGTTGCGAGGCAACACTGTCTCCGAGGCGATCTCAACCAGTCTCAGAATATTTTGAAAAGATCCTTTTAAATATTTGACGTCTTAAAACTACTTTGCTAGAAAATTGAAAAATGGCAGAGTTCAAAATTCCTGGCATAACAGTATATAGGCTTGCCTTATACGCCCGTACCCTTGAAAAATTATTAGAAGAAGGTAGAGACCTTATCAGTTCCGAAGAACTGGCCAGGGAGTGCGGGGTAAACTCCGCTCAATTGCGTAAAGATCTTTCTTATTTTGGCCAGTTTGGCGTAAGAGGGGTTGGCTATTCTATTCCCGGTCTTTTAAAGCATATACGCCGTATTTTGGGAACAGAAAGAGAATGGTTTATGGTGCTCATGGGGGCTGGCCACCTGGGTCAGGCCCTTCTTAACTATGAGTTTTTACCTAAACGCGGCTTTAAATTCGTGGCCGCTTTTGATGTAGATGAAGAAAAAATAGGCCGGGTTATCAACGATGTCTATATTTATCATGTTAATCAACTGAGTTGGGTTTTAAGAGAACACCCTGCAGAGATAGGAGTTATTGCTACACCGGCTAGCGCGGCCCAAGAAGTAGCTGACCTTTTAATAGAAAACAAAATAAAAGGCATTCTTAATTTTGCTCCTGTACGCATAAAACACCCGCCTAACGTAGTAGTAGAAAACTCCGACCTTACCATACTATTTGATAAACTTGCCTTTTATCTCAAACGGCTGGACTAGTTTAATTTCCTCTTTATTCTTTAAACCAGAAGTAATGTAGATGGGAGCAGATTATGCCTAGATTTGTTGACCAGGCCAAAATTTATGTAAAAGCAGGGGATGGCGGAGCTGGTTGTGTGAGCTTTCGCCGAGAAAAATATGTTCCGCGCGGTGGCCCTGATGGTGGTGATGGGGGTAAAGGAGGCGATGTAATTCTTGAAGCCTCAAGTCAGCTTCACACCCTTTATGATTTTTATCATCAAACCCATTTTCGTGCTGAAAATGGCCGGCCTGGTATGGGCAAAAAGATGAAGGGCCGTGACGGTAAGGACCTTATTCTCAAAGTTCCTGTGGGCACCGTCGTAAAAGATGCTGAAACAGGAGAGATTCTATACGATTTCACCAAAGACGGCGAAAGGTTTGTCGTAGCCAGGGGAGGCCGTGGTGGAAGAGGAAATGCCCGTTTTGCCACTCCCACACGCCAGGCCCCTCGTTTTGCCGAACCTGGAGAACCTGGCGAAGAACGCTGGATTATTCTTGAACTAAAACTTATCGCTGACGTAGGTTTAGTAGGCCTTCCTAATGCCGGAAAATCTACTATTCTGTCGCGTATAACAGCGGCCAGGCCCAAAATTGCTGATTATCCGTTCACTACTATTACTCCCAATTTGGGAGTGGTAAAACTCGATGAAGAGCGCTCCTTTGTGGTGGCAGATATTCCCGGGTTAATTGAAGGGGCACATAAAGGTGTAGGGCTGGGTCTTGATTTTTTACGGCATATAGAACGCACCAAGGCCATTTTATACGTATTAGACGCTTCCAAAGGGGAAGAGTGTCTAAAAGACTTTGAATTACTCCAAAAAGAGCTGGCCCATTATCATCGTTGCTTATTAGAAAAGCCATCAGCTATTGCCCTTAACAAAATAGACATTGTTCCTGAGCGTCAAAAACTAGAGGAACTGAAGGCCCATTTTGAGAAAAAGGGCTATCCAGTGTATCTTATTTCAGCGGTAACAGGTGAAGGGATAAAAGAATTATTAGAAGGATTATGGCGGCTAATTCAACAAACACACTAGAGCAAAAAAAAACCTATCTAGAGCGTGTAAAGCGCATGGTGGTAAAAGTGGGAAGTGCTGTTATCACCGGCGAAGATGGTCTTTCTCGGCAGGTGATAAATAATCTTTCTGCTGAAATTTCTCGTTTTGTTAACCAGGGCTATGAAGTGGTTCTGGTTTCTTCAGGAGCCATTGCCTGCGGGCGTAAAAAGCTGGGTTTCCCTAAAAGGTCATTTACTCTTACGGAAAAGCAAGCTTTAGCCGCTACGGGTCAAGCAGGGCTTATTCAGTCGTATGAAGAATATTTCAACCAATATGGCCAAACAGTGGCTCAAATTCTTCTTACTCGCACAGACCTTGAAGACCGTCATCGTTATCTCCTGGCGAGAAATACTATTTTAAAACTTTTACACTGGCGAGTTATCCCCATCATAAATGAGAACGACACTGTAGCTGTAGAAGAAATTCAATTTGGAGACAACGACCTTTTAGCGGCTATGGTAACAGGACTTATAGGGGCAGATATTTTGATCTGCCTTTCAGATATTGACGCCCTTTATGATAAAGACCCCCGGGAAGACCCCTCCGCCCGGCCAGTGCGTATCGTGGAAAAAATAGACCCTTCTGTGGAAAAAATGGCCGGTAAAAAACCCGGGCGTCTGGGTCGGGGAGGCATGGTTTCCAAGCTCAGGGCGGCCAAGATGGTTACTTCCCTGGGAGTGCCTATGGTGATAGCCCCAGGGAGAGAGCCCATGATACTTGAAAAAATTTTTGCCGGCGAAGAGGTTGGCACCTTTTTCCTGCCAGCCAAAAAGATCTCTGCTCGTAAGTTCTGGTTAGCCTATCATCCAAGGCCTGAAGGGGCTCTTATTCTGGACGAGGGAGCGGTGAAAGCCTTAGTAGAAAAAGGAAAAAGCCTGCTTCCTGCGGGAATAAAAGAGGTGCGAGGCACCTTTGTTAGAGGAGCTTGCGTAGAGTGCCTGGATGAAAAAGGCACGCGGGTAGCTATTGGCCTAACTAATTTTTCCTCTGAAGAGATTCAAAAAATCAAAGGCTGTCACTCTAGCGAAATTTGCCAGAAACTAGGCCTGGGACTCCACGACGAAGTTATTCACCGGGATAATCTGGTTATCTGCGAATAATCAAAGAGTCTTACTTACTCTAATTTTTGCCTGTCCCTTTTCTGAGACCTATATTTTCTTTGAGAAGGGATAAGGAGGTAGCTATAGCTATGAAAGAACTTTGTCGTTATAAAGACCCGGTGAAAAAACAGGAGCTTTGTTTGTCTGTATTCAAAGTAGATGAAATCTTAATACCGTCTTTTCAGCGGGATATCTCTGAGGGCCTTAAACGCAATCTAGAACTGGCTATAGAAAAACTGGGGTTTTTGCATCCCATCATAGTGGTGGAAGGTGAAGAGGGCTACTACGTAGTTGACGGCCGTCACCGCCTGGAAGCTCTAAAAGAGTTAGGTTATGAGGAAATTATTGGCATTATTGCTCCTAAGGAATTGGCCCTCCATATTCTGGAATTTAACACCGAGAAACCACCCAACGTAAAAGAAAAATCAAAGCAGGCCTATCGCCTTTTTCAGGAATTTTTAGCCAAAGAGCCTCAAACCTTAGAATTTGACCTTATCAGTTTTTTCAAAGAGCCTTCGCTTATTACCTTTGGTTTTGTTCTTGAAGAGGTTGAACCAAAGTTTCCGGCAAGTTTTTACGAGTCTTTTGTTTCTAAAATTGACCAGTTTTTGCACGAGCCTTTGGAAGAAGCAGCCCGGGAAAGACGCCGTCGGGCGGAAAAATTGGTAGAGCTAAATCACCAGGTTAATGAGACTTATGCCCGATTAGGCTTGACAAATGCCCTGCTTAAAGGAGAAATTGTCCGCAAAGCTGTACAACGGGCTTACGGAATAAGAGTTCGAAAAATTGATGATGACTTTTATGAAGCTATAGAAAAAATAAAAGAGGCCCTAGCCGAGATATCACCAGAAGATGTCGGTGGCCATGAAATATAGCCCTGATTTTCGTCCCAAACTAAGAGCCGTTGATATAATTCCGTTTAACTGGCAAGGAAAAGAAGCCTTCCTTTTGCGAGACCCTCTGGCTTATAGTGAAAACCCTTTAATAGTTCCCAAAGAAATGGCTTCTCTTTTGTTAGCCCTTGATGGAAAGCACTCGTTAAGGGATATTCAGGTTATCCTTACCCGACAGCTTGGTCGTTTAGTAATGCTTGAAGAGATTGAAAATTTTTTGGCCACTCTTGAAAAGCATCTTTTCCTGGAAACGGATTACTTTATTGATAAAAAGCGGAAACTTGAAAGAAATTTTAGCCAGGCGGTGGTAAGGCCTTCTTCTCACGCTGGCCAGGCCTATCCCAGAGAAGCAGAAGAGCTAAAAGTTTTTCTGAACCAGATTTTAAGCCTCTGGCCAAAGCGCAGCGATTATTTCCCGCGGATAATAATTGCCCCTCATATTGACTTACAGGCCGGTGCTAGAACTTTTGCCGCTGCTTACCAGGGGCTTTCCTGGCCAAAAGGAGCCAGGGTTATTGTCTTAGGCACAGGCCATTTTTTAGAGACACCCTTTTCCCTGGCTTACAAAGACTTTGAAACCCCTCTTGGGCTGGTAAAATATGACCGGGAATTTGTAACAGAGCTCAGCCAGAGGGTAGATGGGGACTTGCGCGGCCATGAATGGGCGCACAAAAGTGAACATTCCATTGATTTTCAGGTGATTTTTCTAAAGTATTTGTTAGAAGACTTTTGGCTGGTGCCTATTCTGGTAGCTAACCCTCAGGGCCAGCAACAGGTCTTTAAAAAACTGGTCAAGGCCCTAAGGCCTTTGATTGATGAAAATATCTACGTGGTAGCAGGGGTTGATTTTTGCCATTTGGGTTTGCGTTATGGAGACCCTACTCCTGCCTCTGAAAAAGAAAAACAAAAGGCTAAAGAGTTTGACTTTAAGCTTTTACAAAAGGTCCTGGCCTTTGATGCCAATGGGATTTATGAAATGCTTGAAAGAGATGATTATTACAAGGTCTGCGGCTTTGGCCCTCTTTATCTTTTAAGCCTTATTTTTGAAGGAGAGAGATTATCAGGAAGAATCCTTCACCAGGAAGCAGTAGATTTTGGCGAAGGGTCAATTGTTTCTCTTTCGGCGGCTGCTTTTTTTGACAAAAAATGATATAAGGTTTTTATGGAGAAAATAGCTGAACGGGATTTTTCGTTTTGTCTTACCTGCCAAACCTGCACTAACGGTTGCCCCTGTGTTTCTCTTATGGATTATCTTCCCCACCAATTAATGCGCCTTTTACAATGGGAAAAGTTTGAAGAGGCCTTAAATAGCAAGGCCATCTGGGTTTGTGTGGGTTGTAACGCCTGTACTCAGGCCTGCCCAATGGGTATAGAAATACCCGAAATTTTTGACATTTTGAGGCAGGAAGCCATAAAGGCCGGGCTGGTAGCGGAAAAGGGCATTTATGAATTTCACCGGCAAATGTTATTATCTTTAAAGCGCCACGGCCGGGTTAATGAATTTGAACTTACTCTGGCTTATAAATTAAAGGAGCGCCGCTTTTTTGAAGATGTAAGGCTGGGCTTGAAAATGTTTGCTAAAGCAAAGATAAAGCTAAAACCAGTTCGCCTAAAAGGGCGTAAACAAATCAGGGCTTTTTTTGAAAAATGTCCTCTGTAGCCACGTTTGCCTATTATCCTGGGTGTTCACTTGAAGGCCTGGCGGCTGAAGCCGAAGAAGCTTTTCTTAAAATTGCAGCTTACTGGGAAATTGAGCTGGTAGAAATTCCTGATTGGAATTGCTGCGGTAGCTCTTCGGCCCATAGCCTTTGCGGTGAATTAGCTCGTAATTTGACCTGGCGAGTGCTTGCCTCTTTACCAGACAATGTTTCTCAGGTGCTTACCTTATGCCCCAGCTGCTTTGACCGCCTGAGAGTAGGGCTTTTTGAAGCCAGAAAAAGTCCAGAAGATTTTTCTAATCTTTTTGACCAAAAGCCCAATCCTTCCTGGGATATAAGGCATTTCGTAAAAGTTTTAGCAGATTTTCCCTGGAAAAAAATAAAAGGAAAACCCCTTTCAGGCTTGCGTATAGCCCCTTATTATGGCTGCTTGCTTTACGGGCCAGCAAAGCTTCCGCCTCCCATGGAAGATGGCCTTATGGAAAAAATGCTCACAGCCTTAGGGGCAGAGGTTATTCCCTGGCGCTACGTTAAACAATGCTGTGGAACTTATCTTTCGGTAGCCAAACCAGATTTTGTTTCAGGGATTGTACGGCGTATGATGATGGAGGCTCAAAGAATTCAGGTAGATTGCCTGGTTACCCATTGCGTCATGTGTCAGATGAACCTTGAGATGCGAGCTCCAGCCCAAATAGACCTACCAGTTTTTCATTTAAGTGAACTGCTTGCCCTGGGTTTAGGGCAAGCCCGTATTAACTGGTTTAAAAAACACCTTCTAGACCCTTTGCCCCTTCTTCTCAAAAAAGGTCTTTTATAGAGTCTTTTTTTTCTTTGAAAACTGAGCTAAAAAACCAGAAAGCTTTTCAAATTTCTGGCTATGAAAAAGTTCTTGGCTTGTCTTATTTTGCTTTTTTGGCCTATCTCAGGTTGGGCCGCCAACAAGTGGCATATCACGGCGGACACCCTTATCTTTTTAAAAGAAAAAAAACAGCTCATAGCTCAGGGCAATGTAATTGTAAAAGACTCTAGAATCACAGTTTATTGTTCCCGCCTGATTTATGAGCTTCCTTCAAAAATAGCCACCCTTTTTGGCCCTATAACCATTAAAACAGATAGCGATACCATAAAGAGTTCTTACGGCTGGTTAAACCTTGAAAGCTATAAGGGAGAATTTAAAGATGTTCATCTTTACCTAGCCCCAGGCAGGGTAAAGGCTCTGGCCTTTGAAATGACAAAAGTCCAAATATTAGCTAAAAAAATAAAGGTTTTGGGCCAGGAAAATTATCTTGCCCAAAAAACAATAATAACCACCTGTGATATTTGTGAGCATAAAAAGTGCTCCCCAGACTGGAGTTTTAGGGCCAGGAAACTCAAAGTATCGCCAACAGGGCGAGCTTCAGCCAGAGATATAACCTTCAATGTTAAGAAACTTCCCCTTTTTTACAGCCCTTATTTGAGCATAGGGGTAAAAACTAAACGGCACAGCGGTTTTTTGCTTCCTCGTTTGGTGCAAGGTTCACGGGAAGGTTTCGGCCTTGAAATCCCTTATTTTTGGGCGATAAACGACAGTTTGGACCTGACATTTTATTCTTTTTATACGGGAAAAAGAGGTTTTATGGCCGGCCTTGAAGGCAATTATGCTCTTACTTCTAAAAGTTTTGGTACTTTCAGGGCAAGGTACATTAAAGATCGCCTCAAAGACGATGACTATAACTCTGATGGAATTATTCGGGACAATGAAAACCGCTACTGGATAACCGGAAAGTTCGACCAGGAGATAGCTCGCGGCTGGCCTTTAAGGCTTGATATAGACATTTTATCTGACAAAGATTTCCTTTACGAATTTTTAGGTGGGCCACTTGGTTTTGACCAGAGCCATTCCTCTTATTTAAACCGTTTTGGCCGGGGGCTTGATGAAAAAAATAGCTTCTACCGCACCAATAGACTCTGGTTAACCCACCCCTTCGGCCATTACTTTTTCCAGGCAAGCTCTACTTACTACGATAGTTCCCTTCCAGATAGGCAGGAAAAAATTCTTAACCCCTTACTGCGTGTGGATTTTTCACGTTTAACTGCCCCGTTTTTGGGGCCTTTAAATTTCTCTTTAAGAGAAAACTATGTTTACTGGTGGCGAGAAGAAGATTTTCGGGGGCACCGGCTTGATTTAACCCCGGAGATAAGCCTTAGTCCTTCGTTCTGGAAACCTTTAGACTTAAGAATAGCGTACCGCCTGATACATACGTCTTACCTGGTGGACTGGCAGGACGAACGCCAGGAAGAGTATCTGGAAAGAACCATCCAGGAACTTGAGGTCCAAACCGGATTAAATATTAGCCGCATTTACTCTTTTAACCGCTTTGGAGTGATAGGGTTTAAACATGTATTGAGGCCCCAGATAGCTTATCTTTATCGGCCACATACAAAACAGGATGACCTGCCCACTTTTACCGCTGAGGACCGGCTACCCAAAATGAATGTTTTAAATTACGGCTTACTACAGTTCGTAACTGCTAAAGAAAAAACTTCTGAGGGAAATATTCGCTATTCTGACTGGGTACGAATCTGGATACACCAGAGCTTTGATTTTGAGGAAGCTACCAGGGAATTGGAAGGCCCTGATGATAAACGCCGCCCTTTTTCCAATCTTTTTGCTGAAGGAGAAATAAACTTACTAAAGCAAATTTATATACGGGCCAGTACTTCTTATAACTTTTACGGCCTGGGATGGGCTACAGCCAATCTTTCGGCCGACCTGCGCAATCAAAAAGGTGAAAACATAGGTTTTGATTACCGCTGGGATAAAGTCAGGCAAATCAAACAAATAAATTTACGTTTACGCAAAAACGTTTATCGCGGTTTCTGGTTTGCGTATAGTGCCAATTATAGCTTAAAAGAAAAAGAGCTATCGTCTTCTTCTATGGCTTTTGAATACCGCAGCAAATGTTGGTGGGCTGTTGTTAGAGTATATTACAATCCAGATGAAACGCGTTACTCTTTTTATATAAACCTGGTGGGCATAGGTGGCTGGGGACGCTAAAACAGGTATCCCATTTTCTAAAAGTCTTCCTGGCTAAGCTTTAATATTAAGGCTTCTTCGTCACATTCTGGAAATTTAGGACATTTTACACAATCGGCCCAAACCTTGTGGGGAAGTTCTGTCTTTTCAATATCTTTGAAACCCAGTTTGCGAAAAAAAGCAGGGGCATTAGTTAAAACAAAGACTTTAGGCACTCCCAATGTCCTGGCCTCGTCCAAACAGGCCTTAACCAGGTTAATACCCACGCCTTCACCTTGATACTCTTCGCTTACCACCAGTGAGCGAATCTCCGCCAGGTCTTCCCAGCAAATATGCAGGGCGCAGGCTCCAGCCACTAAATCTTTTCTTTCTGGAACAAAGACAAAAAATTCCCGTATGTTTTCGTAGATTTCCGCTAAAGGCCTGGGAATAACCTGGCCGGTCTTAGAGAAATGAGTTATCAGGCGATGTATATCCCTGGCGTCCTGTAAACGCGCTTTTCTAATCATGAGTTACTTATTTTTTGAATGTAATAACTTTTCAGCTTTTCTTTGGCTTTTATCTTTTCTCCAAAGACCTTTGCTTCCTGGAGAGAGGCAAAACGCCCTACATAAACCCTGTACCAGGTGCCTTTTTGGGGAAGTGTTACCTTTTTAATGGTGACGTTATAGCCCTTATCCCGCAAATAAGAAGCAAACTTTTCGGCATCAGCGCGACTACGTAACGAGGCCACCTGTACCGCATAAAAAGTTTTTGGCTTTTGTTTTGGCGGTTTAACCGTTTCTTGCTTTTTAGGTGAAACCTTGGTTTTTGCTGAGCTTTCTTTAGTTGCTGGTTTAGGTATAGCCGGGGTGGCTGTTATAGCTTTTTCAGGTTCTGTTTTTTCTGGCATTCGGGGAACTGGTTTAGGGCTTTCAGGAGAAGGTTCTTTAACCAGTGGCGGAGGTTTTACTTCTTCAAACACTGGTGGAGGTTCTATCTTTTTGTGAGAAAGGGCTTTCTCGCTCACGGGAGCCCCAAGTGAGTGCACCTTGGTAGAAACCACCTTTTGGCCAAAATAAAAGCCCAGCACAAACATCCACACCAGCAGACAAATCAAAAGGCCAAAAGAAAATATTAAACCCGGCCAGCCTAACTGGAATTGAAACCTTTTTTTCTTAGCAGTTTTCTTAGCCATTACATCCTCTCTGGGGCACTGACACCTAAAAGATTTAATCCTGTTTTAAGGACTTGTTTTACCGCTTTGGCCAGTACCAGTCTAGCCCTGGTGTAAGCCAAATCTTCACTTAAAAAGCGGTATTTAGTGTAATAGTCATGGAGGGCTGTAGCTAAATCCAGGAGATAAAAGGTCAACAAGTGAGGTTCAAATTTAGTAGCGGCAGCTTCTATGGTGTCAGGGAAATAATCAAGCAATTTAAGAATAGCAAAGTCTTCAGGATATTTTAGGAGGCTTAGGTCAACTTCGTTGGCCTTGGGAGGGGTTATACCAGCCTCTTCAGCTTTGCGGAAAAGGCTTGCCAGCCGGGCATGGGCATATTGCACGTAATAAACCGGGTTTTCACGGCTTTGCTTTTTGGCAAGCTCTACATCAAAGTCAAGAGGGGAGTCTGCCCGGCGGGTAAGAAAGATAAAACGTGTGGCGTCTTTCCCTACTTCGTTTATCAATTCCCGCAGGGTAACAAACTCTCCCGCCCGGGTGGACATGCTTTTCAGTCTGCCACCTTCAAGCAGATTCACCATTTGAATGAGAATGACCTTAAACTGTTCTTCTTTAAGGCCAAAAGCCTTGATAACAGCTTTCATGCGAGGGACGTAGCCGTGATGGTCTGCTCCCCAGAGGTCAACAACTTCGTCAAAGCCTCGCACCAAAAACTTGTGATAATGGTAGGCAATATCCGCTGCAAAATAAGTAGGCTCGCCACTTGCTCTGATAACTACGCGGTCTTTTTCGTCACCGAATTCAGAGGCCTTAAACCAGATGGCCCCGTCTTTTTCGTAAAGAAGCCCCTTTTCCCTGAGAAAAGAAAGGGCCTTTTCAATATAGGTTTCCTCATGAAGGATTTTTTCAGAAAACCATACGTCGTAAGTTACACCAAAGTCTTCCAGGTCTTTTTTTATGCCATCAAGTATTTCTTTTACGGCAAATTCTTTGGCAAGATTTATGGCTTCTTCTTCAGGAAGATTAAAAAAATCGGGCTTTGTTTCAAGAAGGGCCCGGGCTATGTCTTTTATATACTCGCCGCGGTAGTGGTCTTCAGGAAAATCTATATTTTCTCCCTTAAGCTCTTTGGCGCGCAAATAGACAGACCGGCCGAGTATCTGCATCTGCCGGCCTACGTCGTTTATGTAATATTCTTTTTGCACGTTAAACCCGGCCATGGCCAGAATGCGGGCCAGAGTATCACCTACCGCTGCTCCGCGTCCATGTCCAATGTGTAAAGGCCCGGTAGGATTGGCAGAAACGAATTCCAACTGTATTTGACGCTGGGCGCCAAGTTCAAGAGCGCCATAGTTTTCACCAGCCTTTTCTATTTCCAGGGGGACCCTTTGCCAGTACTTTTTGGCAATAAAAAAATTGATAAAACCCGGGCCAGCTATTTCTACTTTTTCAAAAAGGTCCTGACGAAAGGCAAGCCTTTCGGCAAACCAGGCCGCAAGTTCACGCGGATTTTTTTTGGCCTGGCCGGCCAAGCTCAAGGCTATATTGGTGGCATAATCACCGTGGGCCTCGTTTTTAGGGGGTTCTACCTGAAAGCGTTTTTTTACCTGTTCAGGTAAAATACCTTCTTTCTGGGCCTCTTCACAAAGTTTTTCAAGCTCTTGGTAGATTATTTTGGCTATCATGGCTTAAGAGTAACATCTCTGGTAAAATCTGGGCAGCGAAAAGGGCTTCCTGTATCACGAGTGAAACGCTTCTGGCAGGTCTCCCGCCAGGCACATACCGCACATAAAGCCAGTTCTTCAGCCAGAGAGCCAGATTCTTTTATAACCCTGGCTTCGGCCAATTTTAAGCGAGCGCTCCCTGCTAATAAGGCCGCTTCTCGCAGTTTCGCAGCAAGTTTGGGCTGGCCTTCCTCTTCGGCCTTGTCCGCCCATATTTCCAGCTCTTTGGCCTGGCTGGCCAGAGATTCCTCCCACGAGGCGAGTTTTTCTTCAATTTGCTCTGAAAATTTACTCATGTTGGTGCTTTCCTTTAGGCTTTATAAAAACTTTATGCTTTAAAAAATCTATTGCTACAATTTCTCCTTCTACCTTTTTGGGTTCTTCAAAAAATGACTTAAGCACCAGACCGTCTGGCTTTATTTCTATTTCCACTATGTCTCTCATAATTTCTTTTTCCTGTCCATCTTTAAGCCAAAGGGCTATAGCCTGACACATAAACCCTCCTTAAGCATCTTTAAAAAAACTCCCCCCAAGGTTAATTGTCAACCTTATTACTCAAGGCTTGTTTGTTAGGCTCTCATAATCTTTATAATAAACTTTTGTAAAATTTCTAACTAATGTGTCACTGCGAGAAGCGCGCAAGCGCGACTAAGCAGTCTCGGAGATAACTCGCTTCGCTCGGGACAGGCGAAGTCTATAAGTTAAAGGCCATAAGCCTTATAACAAGTCTTACAAAAAGAAGGAAGTTCAGGGAACTCAAGAAGTAAGCTCGCATAAAGGGCCCTTTCTCGCTTGAGATACTGCTCTCTAAAGGAATGGTAATCTCTATTAAACCAGACTTCTGAAAAGGAGTTTTTATTTAAATCACCGAAATAAACTTTGGGTAGATTTATTTCTTTATTTTTGAAAAATCTTGGCAAAAATTCATCTCGGGTGGGTAAGTGTAAATAAATGCAAGGGGTAATCTGGCCAGAAACAGTTATCAAACAAGATTCATGGGGCCTTTCAGCACAAATTATAACTTCTTCAGCTTTAATGGGTTTAGCTTCAAAAAGAATTCCTTTTTCCTGGGCTTTTTCTCTGGCCTTGGCTACGTGCTCAGCAAATATTTCTTTTTCTTCAGCAGGAGCTAAAAATAAGGCCTCTTTTGCTAAATCGGCAGAAGGAATATAATCAAGGTTATTGGCTATAACTTCGTCCACTCCGCATTCTCCGGCCAGCTCAATTAAAGCAGGTAGTTCTTCTATAGTGTTTCTCATCATGATGGTGGAAAATATCAGTTTAGGCCGATTTCTTTGCCTGGCGATAAATTTTACCTTTTCAATTATGGGCTTAAGGGCGCATTTCCTGATAGCGCGGTGTTTTTCTTCATCGGGACTTGCAATGGAAATGGCTAGATAATCCAAATTTTCCAGGGATCCAAAAACTTTCTCCAAGAAATAGCCGTTGGTAGTTAGGCCTACCCGGGTGTATTGGGCGACAATATCTATCATTTTTAGAATATCAGGATGAAGTAAAGGCTCTCCCCAGCCTTGTAGATGTACAAATTCAAAATTGGCAAAAGGAACCTTCTGGAAAAGTTTAAGTTCCATGTGTTTGGCTTGCCAGCGGGAATGAAAAAGGTGATGAGGGCACATCTTACAACGAAATTGACAGTGAGTGGTTATTTCTATTTGGGCAGAACGGAGCCTGGGAAGTTTTTTCTCAAAAATTTTTAGCATTAAACTAGCAAAAAAAGGCCGGGGAACTCCAGTTCCCACGGCCTTAAGGGAGGGGGATTATTCTTTACTTGCTTCTTCCTTAAGTTCTTTTTCTATTTCTTCTAGCTGTTCACGGTAAAAAGCGGCTTCTTCCTCAAGGAGCTTTTTCCTTTCTTCAGGAGAAAGGGACGCAAACCACCTACGCCAGCCAAACCCGCGGCCACGGCCCCAACCAAAACCGCCAAAGAAACGCCAACACCAGCCACGTCCCCAACCGCGGCCCCAGCCAAAGCCACGTCCACGACGCCAGCCGCGGCCCCAGCCGAAACCGCGCCCCCACGGCCCTCTAGCTAAAAGTTCCCTTCCTTCAGGTGTGCAAAGCCCGAGGCCTCTACCAGTCATAGGGCCTTCTCCCCATGGGCCTGTACGATCTAAACCCGGCATAGCCAACCTCCTTAGCTTGAATTCATTTTTAAAATAATATTTTTGAGACTAAGTGTCAATTGCACTAAGGAGTGTCTTCCATGCAGACTCCTGGTCAAAACGGAAATGTTGTGTTAAAAACTTCCTGGCTAATGGAGGGAACTATGAAAGCACTCATAGTTTTAGAAGACGGGACCACCTTTTGGGGTAAGTCTTTCACCGGGCGAGGTGAAGTCTTTGGTGAAATAGTTTTTAACACTGCCATGACCGGCTACCAGGAGATACTTACGGACCCTTCGTATCGCGGCCAAATCGTCACCATGACTTATCCCCTCATCGGCAATTATGGCGTAAACGATGAAGACAATGAAAGCCTGCGCATCCAGGTGGAGGCCTTTGTCGTTCGTGAATATCAACCCTTTTATTCTAACTGGCGGGCTAAGAGGTCTCTGGGAGATTGGCTTAAAAGCCAGGGGGTATTAGGGATAGAACAAGTTGACACCCGTGCTATAACGCGCCACATAAGACTTGCGGGCGCTATGAAAGCGGGGATTTCCACGGAAGACTTAAATCCCTCTTCCCTGCTTGAAAAGGTAAAAGCCGCTCCAGGCCTGGTGGGGCGCGATCTTGTCAAAGAAGTTACCTGCAATAAGCCTTACCGCTGGGTAAACGGCGAAGTAAAAGACTTTTTTCCTTTTGATCCAAAGGGCGGTTTTCGGGTGGTGGTAATTGATTGCGGCCTTAAATTTAATCAACTTCGGCTAATGGAAGAACGGGGCCTACAGCTTCTTGTAGTCCCGGCCACCACTTCCGCTGAAGAAATCCTTTCTTACGAACCTGACGGGGTGTTTTTTTCTAATGGTCCAGGAGACCCGGCGGCTGTGCCTTATGTGGTAGAAACAGCCAAAAAGCTCCTGGGCAAAAAGCCTATCTTTGGGATATGCCTTGGCCACCAGATGATTGGCCAGGCCCTTGGGGCCAGTACTTATAAACTTAAGTTTGGTCACCGGGGAGCAAACCAGCCCGTCAAGGACTTAGCTACCGGACGCATTGAAATAACTTCCCAAAATCATGGTTTTTGCGTGAGAAAAGAAGAGTTACCCAAAGAGGTTGAAATTTCCCACATAAACCTCAACGACGGTACCTTAGAGGGGATAAAGCATCGGGAGCTTCCGCTTTTTAGCGTGCAGTACCACCCGGAAAATGCTCCTGGCCCTCATGACTCAGTTTATCTTTTTGACCGCTTTGTGGACATGATAAAAGCTTTTGCCGAGGGCAAATATCAATGAAGCGCGAACAGGCTTTTATCAGCATAATAAGCCTGCTGGTGGCAGCAGTTCTAGGGGGCCTTGCTTATTACTTTAAAGATGTTTTGCCTTCCTGGGCTATAGGTACCATGGTGGGGGCACCCGTGCTTGGCGGTTTAATTCTTCTTCTGCTGATTAAGCCTTATTCGCCTAAAGAACCGTCTTCACCACCTAAGATAAAAGAAGAACCCCCTAAAAAGGAGCCAATCACCGAAGAAAAGCTGGTTGTTGAGAAAAAAATAGCCACCCAGGAACCCCCAGAGGAGTATGTGGCGGCGTTCATCGGGGTTTTACAGAAAGAAGGGCGTTTTCTTGACTTTTTAAGTGAAGACCTTGATAAATACGATGACACTCAAATAGGCGCGGCGGTGAGAGCCATTCATCCCAAGCTTAAACAGGTTCTTTTTGAAATGATAGAAATTGCCCCGGTAATAGACTCAAAAGAAGGCAGCGAGATAATCATAGAGGAAGATTTTGACCGCCAGGCTATAAGGCTAATAGGAAATATTAAGGGCAATCCTCCTTTTCGTGGCGTTTTAAGGCATCCGGGCTGGCGCTATCATAAGGTAAATCTGCCAAAGCCTCGCCAGGGAAAAATTTTAACCCCAGCTGAAGTGGAAGTCCCATAAATATGAAAATTTTAAGGAAAGAAGATCTTCCACTTAAAGTTTCTTATCCCGTAGCCACTATTGGTAATTTTGACGGGGTGCACCTGGGGCATCAGGCCCTTTTTCGCGAAACAGTAAAAAGGGCAAGGGCCCACCAGGGCCACGCCATAGCCGTTACCTTTCATCCGCATCCCTTACAGGTGCTAAGGCCTGACAAGGCTATCAAACTTATTTGCTCTCTTGAACAAAAAATAAAACTTATAGAAAAGGCCGGGCTTGACTATTTGCTTTTACTTGAGTTCAACCAGGCTCTCGCTTCCCTTGAACCAGAAGAGTTCGTGGAAGATATTTTCGTTAAAGGCTTAAGCATAAAAGAATTGGTAGTGGGTTATGACTACCGCTTTGGCAAAAAGCGCCGTGGAGACACGGAGCTTTTAAAGATACTGGGGCAGCGTTATGGCTTTGACGTGACAGTTGTTCCTCCTCAGAAAGTAAATGGTCTGGTGGTATCAAGTTCCCTTATTCGGGAACTTATAGCTGAAGGGGAGGTAGCCCTGGCAGCTAAGCTTCTTGGAAGATTTTATAAGATTTGCGGTCAGGTTATTCCTGGCCGTGGTCGGGGCCAAAAACTACTCGGGTTTCCCACGGCAAACCTCAAGCTTTCTAAAGAAAAACTCCTTCCCAAAACAGGCGTCTATGCCGTTTGGGTGCATTTGGATGGCCAGAAACTGCCGGGGGTAATGAATCTGGGTTTCAATCCCACTTTCGGGGAAGGTTATTTATCTGCTGAAGTTCACATCTTTGATTTTTCTGGGGATCTTTACGGCCAAAATATTTGTATTTCTTTTGTAGAACGCCTACGAGATGAAAAAAAATTCTCTTCTCCCGAAGAGCTTGCCGCCCAAATAAAAAGAGACAGCGAAAAAGCTCGCCAAATTTTTAACGCTCTCCAGTAAGTTTATGTCAGAAAATCAAAAAATACGTCTTAACAAATTTCTTTCCCGGGCAGGAGTGGCCTCAAGACGTAAAGCCGACGAACTTATAAAAGAAGGAAGGGTTAAAGTTAACGGTCAGGTAATATCAGAGCCAGGCCTAAAAATTGACCCCTATTCACAAAAAGTAGAGGTTGACGGGAAGCCAGTAAGGGTTGAAGAACCGGTTTATTACCTTTTTTACAAGCCTTCAGGATATCTTACTTCACTTTATGATCCCCATGGCCGTAAAACCATCAAAGAATTTATTAAACATCTGCCTGTTAGGGTCTTTCCTGTAGGACGGCTTGATGCCGCCACGGAAGGGCTCCTTCTTTTGACCAACGATGGCGAGCTGGCTAATAGGCTTTTACACCCGCGCTATGAAATTAAAAGGGTATATCATACCACGGTTAAAGGCCATCCGTCTGAAAAGCTCATTGAGCAGCTTTTAAAAAAGGGTGTAGAAGTTGAAGGTAGAAGAGTTTATCCACGAAAAATACGCCTTTTACGCCGTGGACCTAATTCTTCCACCTACGAAGTGGTGGTGGGAGAAGGCCGCAAAAGAGAGGTGCGAAAAATCTTTGCCTCTATAGGACACCCAGTGATTAATTTAAAAAGGGTGGCTTTTGGCCCTCTCACTTTAGGCAGGCTTCGTCCTGGCGAAATAAGACCTTTGAGCCCCAAAGAACTGGAACAACTTAAAAGAGCGGCTAGGCTTGAGCCCTGACTTTCCAGGCCTCTAAGAGCCTTTCATAAACCTCTATAGGAACTCTTAAATTGCCCTTGCCCACCCCTAATTTGATTTCAGGTTTGTTAGTTCCGTGAAAATCGCTTCCTCCACTGACTAAAAGGGAAAACCTTTGAGCTAACTCAAGGCAAAATTGGGTAAAGGCTTTGTCATGGTCGGTATAATAGGCTTCTATGGCGTCAAGGCCCTTGTTTTTAAGTCCAGCCACATAGCTTATAAGAGCATCTTCATCAAGACCGAGATAATACGGGTGAGCTAGAGAAACAAGGCCGCCTGCCTTATGAATTATCTTGATGGCCTCTTCGGCCTCAAGCCTTGCTTTGGGTACGTAAGCCAGTTTCCCCTTGCCTAAATATTTTTCAAAGGCCTCATCAAAGTCTTTAACTATACCTTTTTGAACCAGAATTTTGGCCATATGAGGACGGCCTATTTCTCCACCTTCGGCCATTTTTTCAAGCTCTTCTATGGAAATATCTATCCCCAAAGATTTTAGCTTTTCAACCATGAGGATATTTCTCTTGGCCCGAGCCTCATGAAGGGAAGCAAGGGTTTCTTTTAAAACACCATTTTCATAATCAATAAAATACCCGAGCAGATGGCAGTGCCCAGGACCTTCAAATTTAACACTAATCTCTACCCCTGGTACAAAAGCAATTTGGAGGCTTTGGGCCATTTCTTGTGCTTCCGCAAGCCCGGCCACAGTGTCATGGTCAGTTAAAGCAATGGCCGAGAGCCCGGCTTTTTTGGCTTCTTTAATCAAGTCACCAGGTGTTAAAGTGCCATCTGAGGCAGTAGAATGGGTATGTAGATCAATAATTTTCATAAAATTGACTCCTGTTTTACTTGACTAACTAAAAGCAAAAACGGTAGAAATTAATTAGAATAATAAAACATTTCTTGGTCGCAAGGAGGGAGTTATGGCAGAAATTAAAAGTATTTTATTTCCTACAGATTTTTCAGAGGCTTCTTTAAAAGTTATCCCTTATGCCAAGTATTTAGCCCAAAAATTAGATGCTAAGCTAACCGTGCTTTTTGTGGTAGAAGAACTGGCTAAATATGCCAACTTTTATGTTCCCCACAGCGCCCTTGATAATCTTGAACAGGAATTAATGGAACAAGCCCAGAAAAAAATGACTTCTTTTGTAGAAGAACACTTTGAAGACTTTCCAGTAGAAGCTTTAGTACGGCGTGGAGAAATACCAGAAGAAATTGTAAAAGTAGCGGAAGAGAAAGAAATTGGTCTAATCATTATGGCTACCCATGGCCGAAAAGGCCTTGAAAAAATCCTTCTCGGAAGCGTAACTGAAAGAGTGATTAAAACAGCCCCCTGTCCGGTGATGACAATTAATCCATTTCGGGTTAAAAAATAAAGTTTAATAAAATCATAAATTTTTTTGTTTGGGGGGCTCATGGAAAAAGCCAAAATTGTGGTGGTAGGAGGTGGTCCAGCAGGTATTGCTACAGCGGTTGAGGCCAAAGCCGCAGGTATTGAGCCGGTAATTGTTTTAGAAAAGGAAGAAAGACCCTGTCATACTATTCAAAAATATTACCATAAAGGTAAGCGGGTTGACGCGGTATGGCAGGGCCAGGAAGTAAAACCCGAAGGTATTTGCCGGTTTGAAACCTGCACTAAAGAGGAATTTTTAGAACTAATGGAAAAATATATTAAAGACTACAAAATAGACCTGCGTACCAATCAGGAAGTCTATAAAATTGAAAAAACTAACGATTGTTTTCGAGTATGGGCGGGGAAGGATACGGTTATTGAAGCCCCTATTGTAGTGATAGCTATAGGAATTTTTGGCAAACCTGTAAAACCCAGATACCGTATCCCTAAAGAAGTAAAAGACAAAGTTTTTTTTGGCACTCAAACCCAATGTATGCTTGGGGCCCAAAAAATACTGGTAGTTGGCGGTGGAGATTCTGCCGCTGAAACAGCCTGTTTCCTTTGTGATGAAGCAGAAATATATCTTTCCTATCGCCGCCCTCAATTTTTTCGTATAAACGAACAAAACCTAAAAGAGCTGGAAAAAAGAGTTAAAGCCGGCAAAGTAAAACTGTTAATGAACACTGATATTGAATCTCTTTCAGCTACCCCTGAAAACAAAGTCAAGGTCCGCTTTAAAGACGGGCAGGAAATGGTCTTTGATGCAGTTTATTATTGCCTAGGAGGAGCCACGCCGGATAATTTTTTACGGGCTATAGGGGTGGAAATGGAAGATAATCGTCCTAAGGTGGACGAATATTTTGAAACCAATATCCCAGGCCTTTTTTTAGTGGGTGATTTGGTCTTTGAAAAAGGAAGTATTATGGCGGCTTTTAACTCGGCGCACCAGGTTGTGAAAGGCATCAAAGAGCGCTATCAGGAAAGGCTTGAGCGTGGGTGCTAAATGGAAAAACGGGTGTATTGGCTTAAATCTTCGGTTGTGCGCAGTGATGAACTGCTTGAGGGTATAATTGAAAGTGCTACTGATGCTATTATTGCCATTGATGAAGAGCATAAAATAATCCTTTTTAACCCGGCTGCTGAAAAAATTTTTGGCTACCAGGTAGAAGAAGCCCTTGGTAAAGACTTATCAATTCTTTTACCTGAAAAGGTAGCTTCAAAGCATTTTTCTTTTATAAAAGAATTCCTTAAAACAGGAGATTCCCCTGTTATAGGGAAAGTATTAGAAGGAGTAGCTAGACGTAAGAATGGAGAGGACTTTCCCATTGAGATTTCCCGCTCTGCCACCAAAATAGACGACCACTGGATTTTCACCGCTATCGTTCGCGATGTTACCCAGGAAAAAGAAATGGAACGGCGGCTACTTGAAAGTGAGAAGCTTGCCGCGGTTGGTATAGCCGCCTCAAGAATTGTCCACGATATTAAAAATCCCCTAATTGCCATCGGGGGTTTTGTTTTTTCTCTGCTTAAAAAGGAGTCCTCTGAAGAAAAGAGACAGAAACTTGAATTAATCCTTCGGGAAATCAAGTGTCTTGAAAAGCTTCTTTCTGATATTAGTGAATTTGCCAAACCCCTAAAATTAGAGATAAAAGAAGCAGATTTAACCACCGTTTGCCAGGAGGCCATAGAAATTTATCGTCCTCGTTTAGAAGAAGAAGGGATTGAGATAGAACTTATCGCTCCAGAAAAGCCGGTAAAAGTCTTTCTTGACGAAGCCCGCCTTAAAGAAGTGCTTTTTAATATGTTCCAGAATGCCCTGGAAGCTATGAGTGCAACTGGCAACGGCAAACTTACCGTTGAAATTGTCCCGCGAGAACAAACTGTTCAAATTATAATTAGAGATACCGGCCCAGGAATTCCTGAACATGTTTTAAAACAACTTTTTACGCCTTTTTTTACCACCAAAAAGAAAGGCACCGGGCTAGGTCTTTCAATCTCTCACAAGATCATTGAAGCCCACGGCGGCAAAATAAAGGCCCGAAACTATGAGCACGGTGCTGAATTCACTATAGAGCTGCCTTATCGGCCAGGCTAGCAGCTTTTTTATGGGCTTCAGGAAAAAGTTTTTTCGCCATTTCTCTGGCTTTTGGAGTAGGTAGAAGGCGAATGAATTTATCAAGGACTTTACAGTCCTCGTAAGATAACAGCCACACAAAAAGCCGCCAGAAGAGTTCATTTTTGAGATGAGGAAAAGGTTCTTCAGGAGTTGGCGCAAGTTCTTCTTTTTCAATTAATTTTATATAGACAATGCTTCTTGCCGCCAGCAGGTCTTCTGAAATATTACGGTGTTTTCCGCCGAAAAGATAATAAGAGGTAAGCCCATCTCCTGGCGAGGGTAGAACTCCGTTAAACCCCCTGGTTTTTAAGGCCTTTAAAAGCAGGTTTTCCACTTTTAAACGAAAGAGCTTCCCTTTCTCTTTAGCCAGAAAATAGACCAATTTGAGATGGATATAACCTGCTTCAACATAGACAGACATATCTTCAGGAAGCCTGTGAAGTAAAGATATTATCTCCTGAGCTCGCATCTTGTCTCTTAAGGTAATGCGTTTAGCGTCCGCTTGAGCAAAGGCCTTTATTTTTTCTACCAGGGTATCAAAAGGCCCTTGCATAGCGGCGTAATAATCAAGCAATTTGCCAAAGGTTTCGTGTTCAGCCTGGTAAACCTCGGCAAGGTCAGGAATGTTTTGCACTTCCACACGAGGTACGCCGCTGTCAAGCATTTCACGGATAATAAGCCAGCGTTCAAGGTAAGGTTCAACCTGACATAAAATTTTCCCTTTTTGATAAAGCTTTGATAAAAATTCAAGGTTTCGGCGCGTGTATTCAGGAAAGCCGGCTTCTATTTTTTCTAGGTAAGCATGAATGGAGATTTCGCCTTTAACGACTTTAGAAAAATAGGGGTCTGGAGGCTCCTCAAGGATAATGGCCTTATGGCCCTTCATGAGTTCCCAGGAGGGAGGCAAAAACTCTTGCCTATGAGGGGTAAGACCAACGGTAAGCAAGCGCATCTTGAGGGTCTTCCAAAAAGGCCTTGAGCAATTCAACAGTGGCTTCAATGTCTTTTTTAAAGGCCAGGTTAACAGGGGTGTGGAGATACCTTACAGGTACAGAAACAGCTACGGCCCTGGTAGCTCCTTGAGTTATCTGAAAAGCCGTGGCGTTGGTGCTTCCTCTATTTTTTACCACTACCTGATGGAGAATTCCTTTTTTAGTGGCCAGCTCGGCCAGGCCCAGGGCAAGATGGCGGTCAGCTACAAAACGGGCATCAGAAAGACGGATTTCTGGTCCCTGGCCGGCTTTGGTAGCCTTTAAATGAGCAGGAAGTCCCGGGGTGTCCGCGGCAAAGGTGCCTTCAAGTGCCAGCACGGCGTCAAAAGGTTCTTTTATCTTTAAACCCTGGGCACCCCTAAGGCCTACCTCTTCCTGCACAGTAGCAGAGATAAAAAGGTCTGCCCTGGGATTTATTTGAGCTAAGGCTTCAGCTATTACAAAGAGGCCTACCCTGTCATCAAGGGCCTTGGCCATAATGGCTTCTTCTGTTTCTTCAAAATAAGGGGGGAAGGTTACTAAGTCTCCGACTTTAACGAGATCGGCTAGCTTTTCGGCTCCAAGCCCCAGGTCAAGATACAGCTCTTCAACGCTAAAATCTTTTTTTTCCTGACCAATATGAGGGGGATGAGAAACAACCACCGCGGGGAGCCTTTGGCGCCCCCATACTATTAACCTCTGACCGTAAAAAACTTTGGGATCTACTCCACCAAGAGGCACTACCCTTAAAAAGGCCCCTTCCAGGCCAGCTACCATAAAGGCTACTTCATCTAAATGGGCGTCAAGCAAAATTTTGGGGCCCCGACCCTTCTTATGAAGTAAAATATTCCCCAGAGGGTCTTCTTCTATTTCGTCAACAAAAGGTTTTAGTTCTTCCAAAAAAATTTCTTTTACAGGGGTTTCGGCCCCTGGGACACCTGGTGCTTCACAAAGTTTACGTAAAAATTCGTATCTCATAGCTCAAAATAAGCTATTACCGGAGTATGGTCAGAAGGTCGTTTCCAGCCACGTGGTTCCCGGTCAATAATGGCTTTTTTTAGTTTAGCGGCCAGTTTACGAGAAACCCAGATATGGTCAAGACGCATACCGCGGTTGGCTTTAAAGGCTCCAAACTGGTAATCCCACCAGGTAAAGGCTCCTTTCTCATCAGGATGAAGGGCACGATAAGTATCCACCAGGCCCCAATCTTTTAATAATTTTATAGCAGTGCGCTCGCGTTCATGAAAGCAAATATGGCCTGCTAAGAGTTCTGGGTCATAAACGTCAATTTCTTCAGGGGCCACGTTAAAGTCTCCACAAAGGGCCAGAAAATCCTGATCAGGGTCAAAATGATTTTCCAGATATTCCCTTAAACGATAGATAAATTCCAGTTTGTAGAGGAAATAATCAGACCCCACGCTTCCACCGTTAGGGATATAAACCGAATGAACCCTCACCCCTTTAATGGTGGCAGCTATGAGCCTTTCTCTGGCCTCAGCATCGTCAATATCCGGGAAGCCGATAAGTACATCTCTGGGTTCTTCCGTAGCAAGGATAGCCACTCCGTTTCTCCCTTTTCCTCCGGCGTGAACCGCATGGTATCCGAGGTCTTTTATTTCGCTGTAGGGAAAATCCTGGTCTGTGGTTTTAGTTTCCTGGAGACAAACTACTTCTGGCGCACGCAACTTGAGCCAGCGTAAAAGATGCTCAAGTCGCATGCGCACTGAATTTACATTCCAGGTGGCCAGGCTAAACATGTTTAGCCAAAATCATGGGTTCCTACAACTACTTTGATGCCTGTAGCCTCTTCAATCTGGGCCGGAAGTTTTTCTAAGTCATGATTTTTACAGGTAGGCTCAGCTTTAGCCATACAATTGGACATGTGAATAACGTCAAAATCTACTTTAGCCTTGGTGGCCTTGATATTGCCGATTAAAGCCCGGCCAGGACAGGTGCATTTTAAAAAGCCTATTACTTTTACGTCATCATCATAATTGGCAAAAGGCCCTCTTTTTTCCGCTGCTCCGGTTAAACATTTCCAGTCCCCTGGACAGCCAAATTGGTTATCAGCATAAGACCCACAGGCAATAATTAAAACTCTAGGCATGGCCAGCCTCCTTTTGAAAGGGATTTTCATTTACTTTTATGAAGCGGCTGGTCTTTTTTGTCAAGGCTATTTGAAATTTTCTTTAAATAGGGGTAAGCCTTTATCAGCAAGATAATTTGGGGAGTGACCAATGCTTGTTGTTCCAGCTATTGACCTTAAAGACAATCGTTGTGTAAGGCTTTACCAGGGAGATTATCAAAAAGAAACAATTTTCAGTGAAGACCCAATAGCCATTGCCAAAAGCTTTCAAGAGGCAGGAGCTGAACTTATACACGTTATAGACCTCTCTGGCGCAAAAGAAGGCAAAGCTGTCCATCGAGCATTAATTAAAGCAATTGTATCAGCCATAGAGGTGCCTGTAGAGGTTGGCGGAGGAATAAGGGACCTTAAAACTATAGAGGACTACTTGGTTGACGGAGTTGACAGAGTGATTTTAGGCACCATTGCCTGCCGAGAGCCAGAGCTAGTGCGTGAAGCTGCTCGCCTTTTCCCTCAAAGGATTGTGGTAAGCCTCGATGTGCGAGGTGATTTTGTGGCGGTAGAGGGCTGGACCAGTGAAAGTGAAATTCATTACCTTGACCTTGCCAAAATGCTTGAAGATGCAGGCCTTAGAGCCTTAATATTTACAGACATCACCAGAGACGGTACAGGAGAAGGGGTTAACTTAAAGAGAGTTATTCCCCTGCTTGAAGCCGTGACCTTGCCTGTATATCTGGCAGGAGGTGTTTCCACCATTGAAGACATTAAGAAGCTTTTACCCTTTGAAAAAAAAGGACTTGAAGGTGTAATTACCGGCCGGGCTATTTACACCGGCTCTCTTGACTTAAAAGAGGCGATAAAACTGGCCAAAGGAAAGGCGTGAAAGAAAAAGATCTTACAGGACATTTAATAGAATTTGCCGAACAGGGGCGAGTGCAGACTGCCTATTGCCTAGGGCAAAAAGACAGGCGTTTAAGAATCCTTTTACCGACCGGCCGCGAAGAGCTTCTTCCACGCACAAGAATTTTACATATCTCCAAAAGGGCCTTTAAGGCTCCGCATCGGCAAGAACAATTAGAAATTATCAAAGAAGCAGATCAGCGTCGTGAGGCCCTGAAGCAAGAAATAGACCTTGAAACTTTATGGGAACTGGTGGTTGATGACGCAGAAGAAATGTCCCCGGAAGAGCTGGCTGAAATCTATTTTGGAGAAGGCGCCGACGATGACCACGCCGCTGCCATCATAAGAGCTGTTCTTGAAGACCGCCTTTATTTTCGTTTTAAGGAAGGAAATATCTTCATCCCCTCTCGTGAAGAGGTAGCCCGTTTAAAAGAAGCAAAAAGAAAAGAAGCTGAGCGCCTGGCTCGCCGCGAGCAGGGAGCAGCCTGGCTCAAAGCCCTTTTAGCCAGAGAAACTTACGAAATAAAAGAAGAGATAAAAAACTACTGGCTCAAAGCCCTGCAAGAATATTTGCTTTTTGGCGATGAGGCCCAAAATGCCAAAGAAACCAAAGAATTACTAAAAAGAGTGGGAGCAGATAGACCTTCTAAGATCTTTGAAATTCTGGTTTCAACTGGAATCTTTACTGAAGACGAAAACCTTGAGCTTTTGCGTTTTGACATACAAGAAGATTTTCCTAAAGAGGTGGAAGAAGCTGCCCAGGAGATAGCTTCCAGGAGCTTTAGCCGTGAAGGACGCGAGGACCTGACTAATCTTTCCCCTGTGACTATAGATGGGCCGGAAACGAGAGACTTTGATGATGCCATCCATTTTGTTCAAAATGATGAAGAACTTGAAGTTGGTATCCACATTGCCGATGTTTCAGCTTTTGTTCCCCCTGAGTCTCCTATTTTCCGTGAAGCCTTAAACCGAGGAGCAACCATTTATTTGCCTGATCGTATTATCCCCATGCTTCCGCGAATCATTTCTGAAGAAGCCGCAAGTCTCATAGCGGGTAAAGAGCGCCCAGCGCTATCTTTTATCATAAAACTTTCTCCTGGCGGTGAAATAAAAAAATTTCGTCTGACACGCTCAATAATAAAAGTGGCTAAAAGGCTTACTTACGATGAGGCAGACCAGCTACTTCAGTCAGACCTTAAACCCCTTTATGAAATGGCCCAAAAACTTTTTGATAGGCGGCTAAAAGCCGGGGCGCTGCCTGTTTATCTACCAGAAATAAACTTAAGGGTGGAAGACGGCCGCATCATCCTTGAACGCATAGAAATTACCGGTGCGAGATTTTTAATTTCTGAATACATGATTCTTGCTAACTATGTGGCGGCTCTTTTTCTAAAAGAAAACCAGATTCCGGCCATTTATCGCAGCCAGCCTAAGCCTAAAGAACGTCTAATCTCTGGAGGGGAACAGGATATTTTTCTGAACTTCATGCAACTAAGGCAGCTTTCCCGCGGTGAGATGCTTCTTTCTCCAGAATTTCACCATGGTCTAGGCCTTCCCTGTTATACTACGGTGACTTCACCGATTCGCCGGGTGGTAGATCTTATTATAGAACACCAGCTCTGCCACTTTTTGGAAACAGGAAAGCCCCGCTTCAGTCTGGAAGATATAGAGGAATTTACTAAAGAAATATCTCGGGCCTTAGAGGTGGTGAACACTGTTAAAAACAGGACCTATCGCTACTGGTTGCTCAAATATCTCAAAGAAAATGCTCGTAACCGTCCCTTAGAGGCCTTGGTTATAGATATTCACCAGCGCAAGGCCAAAGTTTTGTTGTTAGACTTCATGCTCACCGTAGATGTGCCCCTCCCGCCGAGCTTAAGGCTTCAGCCAGGAGAAAAAATCAAAGTGGTTCTTAAAGGCATTCAACCGCGCGAAGAGGCGGTGAGAGCCTTTTTAGCCCATTAATTTTTTTCTATTTCCTCCCAGCCCAAGAACATACCTTTTAAATGGCTATACCATGGTTTCCCGGTGGTTGATAAATAAACATGCACAATAAGAAAAAATAGAAAGGCAAAGGCCCCAGCAGTATGATAAAGGGCCACTTGCTGTAAATTTAAGTTTATACCTAAGTGAGGCCACCATTCATAAAAAAGAAGCAAAAAGGCCGTAAGTAACTGCAGAGGAAACAGAATTA
This sequence comes from Thermodesulfatator autotrophicus, assembly GCF_001642325.1. Lineage (GTDB taxonomy): Bacteria > Desulfobacterota > Thermodesulfobacteria > Thermodesulfobacteriales > Thermodesulfatatoraceae > Thermodesulfatator > Thermodesulfatator autotrophicus. The sequence goes on from NZ_LSFI01000001.1 coordinate 68,454, forward strand.
CTTTCAAAAAGAGATAAGCTACGCGCTGTAATGGATTAAGTTTTTGGTCTGGCCTTTTTTCAAAGGGATGGGGTTCTCCGTAAAAAATTCCCCTGGTGTAATAGTGGATTATTTGGGAGATTTTTTCTTTTACCGGTACGTAATGCTGCCACGCCCCGGTGGTAAAATGCCAGAAAATGCCAAAAGCAGTTAACACTATCAGCGCAAAACCGGCATAAACATGCCAGATATAAGCTTTTTCGTATCCCCAAATAGAGATGGTTCCATGCATCTCAAAACCAGTTAATAAAAGGAAAATTATTAATAAAGCTTGGGTCCAGTGCCAAAAGCGTTCAAAGCGTGTATAGAGATATAATCTTTCTTTCATTACTAATCCTCCTTTCTGCTCTTTCGGGCTAAAACAATTCTCAATCCGCCGTGAATGGTTACCCCTATAAAAGCAAATATGCAGGCCAGCCAGCCGATACGGTCCAGCCAGGGAGAAAAATCTCGGCCGGGAAGATAGACACCTTTTATTTTGGCCAGACGGCCGTCTTTTCTGGTGTGGCAAGAAGCACAGGTTAGGGCGTCCTCCTTGGGGGCTACCATGTGAGAAAGCGCATGGTATTGTACTGTTTCTACAAAAGAGACCTTGCCACTAAAAGGAAGGCCAGCTTCGGCCATTCCTGCCCTGGAGGCCTTGATCCAGTCAAAATCTGCCCAAAAAGCCCCACTTCCCTTGGGGCCAAATAGTTTGGGAATAATTATAAGCTTATTTTGGGGGTCATAAGGCTGCTTCCCTAAATGAACTTTGAAGGGATAGATACGAGATTCTTTGTCTTCCGGACTCCCATTGGGTTTTATTAAAGTTATAGGCTCATTTGCTTCAACTTTTTCACCAGGAAGGAGATAGGAAAAAGTTCCATTGTACCAGAAATATTCTGGTACCAGGTTGCGTCCCCACTTTAAGGTCCCTTTTTTGGTATGATATGAGGGTGGTCCTAAAGGGCTTTTTTCCACAATAGGTTTTCCGTTATTAAAGCGGCCAGCGGTGGACCAGTCCCAATAAGTATTGGTGGGTTTACCCCTGGCATAAAAGGGGATATGGCAAGTTTGGCAGGCAACTTTATCAGTGTGGTCATTAAGCTTGATTAAACGCCAATCAAAAAGCCCCTTCTCCGGCTTATGGGGCCTGGCTCCGTGGCAAGATTCGCATTTGAGACGATAGCCTTCGTCTTTGGGTAAGGCCAAGTTTCTTTTGCCAGGAGCAGGGGTATCGTAATGTCTTCCGGCTATCTGGTGGGCCAGAGTTGTATGGCAGGTGGCACAAGAAAAGTTTAGGCCTTTGGCATCCATGTGGACATCAAGTTTTCTAGAGGCTTTAACTAGCGTGGAATCTGTATCTCCCCTTTTTACGCCGTCTCCACCTCCGCTAAAAAAGTGGCACTTACCACAGGATTCCCGGCTGCTGCGCCCTACATTTTGGGCTATAAAGGAAAGATTAACAGCTTTAAACAGTTTTTTTCCGGCAAAGACTTTGTCTTTGAGAGGCGGATAGCCACAGTCAGTGGGAAATTTTTTGTAGGTCCCTGTAGTGTCGTGACATACCAGACAATCTATTTTTTCTTCTTGGCTTAAGTCAAAATTTTTATCTTTCCACCCGTAACCAGCATGACAACTGGTGCACCTGCACCAGTTAGAAACCACCGAGATTCAGTAATTGTTTATTACGTGGGCCTTTCCCATTAAGCGGTTGTTTTTTCCTTTCCAGGTCCAAGTCCAGTGCAAACTTTTATGAATTTGTTTTCCCGCTTTGTTATGGCAGGATAAACAGGCCCTGGTAACCTCTTCAGGAGATTTAAAATCTTTTTTTAAAATCTCAAATTTGCTATGGTCCACAGTGGCCGGTGCAGGTTTAAAATATTTCGGCAAGCCTGGCCCGGTTGCAGCCCCAGCTGAAACCTTCATCACCCAGAACAAAAATATTGCCCACCAGAGCTTTTTCATAAAAAACCTCCCAAATTGCAATTCATTTACAGAAACCATAAGTTGTTTTAATTAAAATAATCAAGGATAGTAATGGCCGGTTTTAAGAAGAAAAATTGGATGTTAGCGGATCAACGACTAATATATTCCCACCCTTTCTTTTGGCTTCATAAAGGGCCTCATCCGCCCGAAAGATAAGATCATCTATACTTTCTTGAATTTTTTTTCCTTCAGTATGAATAAAACGGGCTATCCCCGCGGAAAGACTAGCAGGAGCAACATCTTCTTGCTTAAATCGGTTTATAATGCGCCTGATCACCTTGCAGGCTGCTTCGGTATTACACTGAGGTAAAATTAAAACAAACTCATCTCCCCCGTATCGAAAAGGAAGGTCCACATAACGCCTGGTAGAAGAAACTATTATGTTTGCCAGCTTTTTTAAAAGATGATCTCCAGCCTGGTGCCCAAAGGTATCATTAAATTGTTTAAACATATCTACATCAAACATGGTAAGGTGTAAGGGATATTTTTGGCGCCAGGCCTTATAACACTCCTCTTCTAGTTTTTCTTCAAAATAACGGCGATTAAATATCCCGGTAAGTGGGTCCTGCCTGGTTAAAAGTTCCAGTTTGGCGCGCAGTTCTCTTTCACGCAATATGCGTTTTATCTTGGCCTCAAGCTCATCTAGCTCAAATGGTTTGCGAATAAAGTCACTGGCTCCAGCTTCTATTACATCTTTGTACTTGATTTTTTGTCCGTAGGCCGTAATAGCAATAATATCTATAGCTGGATTTATCTCTTTAACTTTTTTTATCAAGGTTAAGCCATCCATATTGGGCATAAAAATATCGGTTATTATCAAGGTATAATTTTGCCCTTCTTTAATTAAGTCAAGGGCTTTTTGACCATCAGGAGCGGTGTCACAAGGGCAGTCATGGTGGGCTAGAAAAGACGCTATAAGCTTTCTGGTGAGAGGGTCATCTTCAACAACGAGAAATCTTGTTTTTGCGGGCCTTTCCAGGCAAAAATTCTCTTTTTCCATACTTCCATTTTATATAATCGGCAATAATATCTCCATGGTCAAAGACTAGCTCATTAAATGGTATTTCGTCCAGAGAAAAAAGTCTGGCTAAGGCGGCATCATCAGCTCCCCTGGGTTCACCCTGGGCTTTAGCCACATAAACAGTGGTTATGGTGTGAAACCGCGGATCCCGCCCAGGGTCAGAGTAAGTATAAAACTGGCAAACCAGTTCTACCTCAAGGCCTGTTTCTTCATAGGCTTCGCGTCTGGCAGCATCTTCCAGGCTTTCTCCATAATCCACAAAACCACCAGGGAGTGCCCAACCCAGAGGAGGATTCCTGCGTTTAATGAGAACGATTTTTTGGTCTATCTCAATAATTATATCCACTGTAGGAAAGGGATTTTTATAAATTTCAACAACTTCACCACATTTAGGGCAGGTTTTTTCTTTTTTCATGGTAGGTATTTAGAGGCAATTTTCGTCATTTCTTTGTGTATAAGGCCGTTTGAGGCCACAATATGGTTTTGAAAGGGATCGTAAGGTTCCCCCAGGTAGTTGCTGACTTTTCCGCCAGCTTCTTCTACCAGTAGTATGCCAGCCGCGGTATCCCAGGGTTTAAGATGCGGTTCCCAGAAACCATCCAGGCGTCCACAGGCTACATAGGCCAGGTCAAGGGCAGCTGCCCCAGCGCGCCTTACTCCCTGTGCCTTTACCAAAAAATCGTGGAAAGCCTTAACCACCTTGACTGGATCCTCGTGAATGCCGTAAGGGAAACCTGTAGCCAGAACAGCGTTGTTAAGGTCATCTATACGCGAAACACTGAGCCGCCTACCATTTAGATAAGCCCCCTTCCCTCGCTCAGCCCAGAAAAGTTCATCAAGCATGACATGGTAAATGACTCCCAATACAGGCTGCTTGTCTTCCATAAGGGCAATACTTGGGGCAAACCAGGGGAAACGATGGGCATAATTGGTGGTGCCGTCTAAAGGGTCAACCAGCCAGTAACGCCCTACAGGCTCGGCCTTGGCTTCCTCTTCACCTAAAACAGGTATCCCCGAAGCCTTTAAAATATCCACAATGAGCTTTTCACTCTTTAAATCTACTTCAGTTACCAGGTCAATTTCACCTTTACGGCGGATTTCTACCTCTTTATCAAAAAATTCTCGCTGGAGCCTCCCTGCTGCCAGAGCTGAAGCTTTAGCGAGGGCTAAAAAGTCCATTTCCTACACCCCGAACAAGATTTTAAGGCTTTCGGTGTAAGGCGGTTGAACCACGCCCTTTTCCGTAATAATAGCCGAAATGTAGTGAGACGGCGTAACATCAAAGGCCGGATTTAGAGCGGATACTCCCTTAGGGGCAATTCTTTTTTTTGCACAATAGAGTACTTCTTTGGGGTCACGCCATTCAATAGGGATATCCTGGCCGCTGCTGGTAGCCATATCAATAGTGGAAAGAGGAGCCGCTATGTAAAAGGGGATTTTGTTTTCTTTGGAAAGCACAGCCAGAGAATAAGTGCCAATTTTGTTGGCCACGTCACCGTTGGCCGCGATGCGGTCTGCCCCTACTACAATGGCCTGGACTTTGCCTTGGGCCATAAGAGAGCCAGCCGCAACATCAGGTATAATTTCCACCGGGACACCTACTTTTTTTAGTTCCCAGGCCGTAAGGCGTGCTCCCTGGAGCCAGGGGCGTGTTTCATCAGCGAGAACCTTTATATTTTTGCCAGCTTCATAAGCAGCCCTGATAACGCCTATGGCCGTACCATAACCCCCTGTGGCTAGGGCTCCAGCGTTACAATGGGTTAGCACCGTGGCGTTGTCAGGTATAAGCTTGGCCCCAAAGCGCCCCATGGCCTTGTTGGCCTCTATGTCTTCTTCCCAGATCTTTAGGGCCTCAGCCCTCAAAATTTCCACTACTTCCTCTAAAGAAACATTAAGGTCTTCTGCCCTATTAAGCAGGCGATCAATGGCCCAGGAAAGATTAACCGCGGTAGGGCGTGCTTTTTTAAGGCTTTCAGCTATTCTTCTAAACTTAGCCAGGAAATCCCGCTTGCTTCTGGCCTTAATTTTTTCAGCACCCAGAACCAGCCCTATGGCTCCGGTAATCCCAATGGCTGGTGCCCCCCTCACAACCATGTCTTTAATGGCCTTTTTTACCTCCTGAGGAGTGCGCAGGCGTAGATATTTTTCTTGCCAGGGGAGAAGCCGCTGGTCAAGCAGACGTAAACCGCGGCTGTCCCACAAAATAGGCCGAATTATATCAAGGTTTGGTGGAAGATACTCTGGCATTACTGCTCCAACAAACGAGTAAGTATTTTATTGACTATTTTGGGATTGGCCTTACCCTTTGTTTCCCTCATTACCTGGCCTACAAAAAAGCCAATAACGTTCTTTTTACCCTGGCGATATTTTTCAACTTCTTTGGGGTTGGCTTCCAGTATCTTCTGGCAAAGGGCCTCAAGAGCGGCTTCGTCGCTTTCTTGTTTAAGGCCTTTTTCTTCAACTATTTTGGCAGGGTTTGCTCCTTTATAGACTTCTGGGAATATCTTTTTGGCTACTGTGGAGCTGATTACGCCTTCATCAAGGAGTTTTAACAGTTCAACGAAGTTTTCAGGGGTTAAATTAGTTTCGTCTATTTCTTTGCCTTCTTTATTTAATTCCCTTAAAACTTCGGTCATTATCCAGTTACTTATAAGCTTGGGTTTGGGAAGGGCTTTGGCACAGGCCTCAAAAAATTCTGCTAACTTTCGCGAAGAGGTAATAATCTCGGCGTCATACTCTGGCAGATTGTACTCTTTAATGAAGCGTTCTTTTTTGGCATCAGGAAGCTCAGGTAAGGTTTCAGCAACTTCTTTTATCCAGTTGTCGTCTATTTCAATGGGAACAAGGTCTGGATCAGGGAAATAACGATAATCATGGGCCTCTTCTTTCCCTCTCATAGACTGGGTGACACCACGGGAAACATCAAAAAGTCTTGTTTCCTGGATAACTTCTTTACCGTCAAGAATTAGAGCAATCTGGCGTTTTATTTCATACTCAAGGGCCTTTTGCACGTGTTTAAAAGAGTTCATGTTTTTAAGTTCTACTTTGGTGCCAAACTTATCACTGCCTTTAGGACGGACAGAGATATTAGCGTCGCAACGAAGACTTCCTTCTTCCATGTTTCCGTCACATATTTCAAGATAACGCAGAATAGAGCGAAGCTTTTTGAGGTAGGCCACGGCTTCTTCAGGGGAGCGCATATCAGGCTCACTGACAATCTCAAGCAGAGGCACACCGGTGCGGTTAAGATCCACATAAGAGACCGGGCGTGTTTCATCGTGAATAAGCTTTCCAGCGTCTTCTTCCATGTGGATGCGCACCAGCCCGACCTTTTTCTTTGCGCCGTTAACTTCTATTTCTATATAGCCGCCTTCAGCTAGCGGAAGTTCATACTGTGAAATCTGGTAGCCTTTCGGCAGGTCAGGATAAAAATAATTTTTTCGGGCAAAAACAGAAACGGGATTTACTCTGGCCTTGGTAGCCAGGGCCAGCTTTATGGCAAAATCTACCACTCGTTTGTTAAGCACCGGCAAAGTGCCTGGCATACCACAACAGACGGGGCAGACATGAGAATTAGGGGCAGCCCCAAACTCGGTGGAGCAGGAGCAAAAAATCTTGCTCTTGGTAAGGAGCTGGGCATGTACTTCCAGGCCGATTACTGCTTCAAAATCCATAATATGCCTCCTTCAGAGGATAAAAAGAGCATATCTCTTGAAAATCAATTGTCAACGCTTTTTAGAATAGTTTGGTTGAATGAAATTTTTTAGATAACTTGGATTAGAGATATTTAGAAAATGAGAGCATAAGATAGATAACAATTTTAGGACTGTTATTGCAAGTCTTCTCATTGTCATTGCGAACGTAGCGAAGCAATCTTTATCCCGAGGAGTAGCGAAGGGATCAGAGATCGCCACGGCGACTACGTTGCCTCACGATGACACCCTGTAAATGTAATATGTTCTATTCTATTAATAGAGATGACTTAGCCATTTGTGTTTTGCAATGATTCCCTTTGTCACTGCGAGGAGGCCAAAAGGCTGACGAAGCAGTCTCAAGACAGGTGAATAGTCAATTAAAAATATTTTACAATAGTCTCTATGTTAATGAGAAAGTTTTTTCCGAGAAAAAGATAAGCAAGAGAAGGGATGCCCAAAGACATCCCTTCTTCCTTTAATTGTTTGATGGGAGATGGTGTCTTTTGAAAGAAAACCTATATTTTTCCGGCTTCTTTAAGCTCTTTAACAAAAGCATCAATGGGGTTTTCTCTCTTTCCGACTTTTTTAGGAATGTTAACTCCTCTTTTGCGAAGTTCAGTGACAACTTTCATTACTTGAAATTTGCTAATACCTAGCTTTTCAGCGATTTCAGCGGCGGACATGTTAAGATAGTTTTCATAGATAAACTTTACATCTTCTTTAGTAATAGGTCTGCTGCGTTTTCTAGCCATCTATTACCCCTCCTTTATTTTTTCTTTTTATTAAGAAAGAAATATAGACAAATGTCAAGCCTAAAACATAAAAAATATATTAAAAAGGAATATTCCAGGAAGAAATTTTATTAAGCAATTCAAAACGAGTTAGGTTGTGAAAGAGAGGAGTGATGGTAATATAGCCTTCTTTCAAGGCTACTACATCGGTATTTGGATCTTTTTCAGTAAATTCTTCACTACATTGCCAGTAATAAAGATTTCCATGAGGATCAATTCTTTTTTCAAACCTTTCTATAAGAGGTTTGGTACTTTGTGGCACGAATTTTATACCTTTTATCTTGTGAGCCGGTAAAAAAGGAATATTTATATTTAAGCAAAAATTACTTTTTATTTTGTTTCCTTTTAAAAAATCCAGAAGGCAGCTAACAAAATAAGCGGCAAAACAGTAATCAGGTTCTTTATATTCATCTAGAGATACTGCTATGCTTGGATAACCAAGAATAGCTCCTTCAGTAGCGGCTGAAACTGTTCCTGAGTAAAGTACATTGATGCCGACATTTGCGCCTCTGTTGATTCCTGAAAGAACTAGGTCTATTGGTGAATGAATAATCTCCTTTAATGCTATTTTTACACAATCAGCTGGAGTGCCACTAACGGCATAGCCAAAAAAGATGTTTCCTCTTTTGACCTTTTTAACCCTTAATGGGTCAGCTATGGTAATAGCATGACCTACGGCACTTCTTTCTGCTTCTGGGGCTACGACAAAAATTTCGTGTTGGTTACATAAGGCGTCATACAAAGCACAAAGGCCTTCTGCGAAAATGCCATCATCGTTAGTTAAAAGAATCCGCACTAGAAATTGCCTCCTTCTTTGCTTATAAAATAAATGAGGCAGGCTTTTCTGTGGGGACAATAATCGTTTGGATGAGGACAACCTCTTTTCAATGGACGATATTCTCCTTCTTTGGCACAAAAGCCTAACTCTTCTTCAGAATTATTATTTTTTTCTTTGTTTTTATCTCTAAGTTCGGTATTCGGCATTGATTTTTACATAATCATAGCTTAGATCACAGGTTAAATATTGAGCTTCTGCTCTTCCTTGCTTTAAATCAATAGTTACTACAAAATTTGGCTTTTTCATCTCTAGATGGGCTCTATTTTCACTTTCTTTCCCTGTACCAAGACCGTTTTCAACAATCTTTATTTCATTTATATAAATATCAACTTTATTTGGATCAAAATTTATGCCGGCCCTTCCCATGGCAGCCAGAAAACGGCCCCAGTTTGGATCTTCTCCAAAAAAAGCCGTTTTTACTAACAAAGAATTAGCTACGGTTTGAGCTATTTTAACGGCTCTATTTTCGTTTTCAGCGTTTATTATTTTTATTTTTACTAGTTTTGTTGCCCCTTCTCCGTCTTTTACAATAAAAGAAGCTAGTTCGTAACAAACTTCATAAAGAGCTTTTTTAAAGCTATCTATATTTCTATCTTCTATTTTCTTTTTGTAGCCACTTGCCAATAAATAAACAGTGTCATTGGTGCTAGTATCTCCATCAACGGTGATTCTATTGAAGGTTTTATCAACGGTATCTTTTAAAATCTTGTATATTTTATCTTGAGCCAAAGAAGTATCTGTAAGTAAAAAAGCAAGCATAGTGGCCATGTTAGGAGCAATCATGCCGGCTCCTTTGGCAATACCTAAAATGTTTATCTTTTCTCCAGAGATTTCAATTTGACGACTGGCTATTTTAGGAAAAGCGTCGGTAGTCATGATAGCTTTGGCAAAATCTTGGTACTTATCAGGAGAAAGCCCTTCAATCAAAGGAGGTATAGCCTCTATTATTTTTTCCTTAGGAAGACGTTCTCCAATAACTCCGGTTGAAGCTGGAAGAATTTCCTCAGGAAGACAATTAAGCTTTTGAGCGAGATAGGAAGAAATTTCTTGGGCATCGTTAAGCCCTTCTTCTCCGGTGCAGGCGTTAGCGCAACCGCTGTTTACCAGTATAGCCCGAAAGGCATTTCTTTTGGCCAAAAGCCCTTGAGCCAGAAGCACCGGGGCAGCTTTAACCAGATTGCTAGTAAAAACTCCGGCTCCCTGGACTGGTTTTTCGGCATAAATCAACCCCAAATCAAGCGCTTCTTTTTTTATGCCACTGGCTACCGCGCTAAAAGAAAACCCTTCAGGAATAAACACTTTTGCCTCCTCATTACAAAGATAGCCTTAATTTCTAATGGAAAAATTTGGTTGAGAAAAGATTTTTTCTTCTAAGAGTCCTTGCAAAATTCTAAAATATCAGATTGAGATCGCCACGGCGACGGTGTCACCTCGCAACAAGGATTGCTTAGACGAGATTGCTTCGCCCCTGGCAGGCCTAGCAATGACGAGGAGGGGAGCGTAGCTCGCAATGACATCTTTCCCTGTCACTGCGAGGGTCATTTCCCATTGTCACCGCGAGGAGCTTTTCCATATTGTCACTGCGAGGAGTGCGCAAGCGCGACGAAGCAGTCTCAGGGATTATCAGATTGTTTCGCTCGCAATGACAGCCCCGGTTTATCACCGCGAGCGAGGAGACCGGGACAGGCGAAGTAGTCTCAGGTTTCTGGGACGGGCAAAAACTAATGCAAGGATCTTTCGGAAAAATTTTCGTTGACATGTAACACAAACTCAAATAAAGTGCTATTCATGCTTCTGGTTGATTTGGAGCTAAAAGTCATTGCAGAAAAGCACGGTCATTTATGCCCATATCTGGCTTTAGGTTGGCGTGTGGGCTCATTTTTCAAAAAATTTCTGCTTGAGAAAGAATTTACCGGTTTTGAAAACTTTTTTGTGCATTCTTATACCCATACGTGTGCCCTAAACGCCTTGGAGTTAATGAATTTCAAGGTAACTTGTGAAAATATTGGTGAACACGTATATCTCTTACAAGCTATTACAGGTAAAGCCCTTTCCATGGTAGCAGTAAACTCAGAAATTATAGTTCCTCCTTATAAGATGGAAGAGCTGGCCTTCAAAGTTTATTCTGATACGGCCTTATACTATGAAAAAGCCCACTATAACTATCTTTTTGACCGCTGGATAGTAGATATCCTTAGCGCCAGTGATGAAGAACTCTTCGTTTTTCCCCACAAAAAAGTATGAAAAAATCCCTGCTATTTTTCCTGGTTCTGGTTCTTTTCTCTTTCTTTCCTCTGAATAGCTTTTCAGAAACGCTTACTCTTAAAGACGCCTTAAATCGCACCGTAAAAATAGAAACTCCAGTTAAAAGAGCGGTCTTCCTGGTTGGTTACGAAATTATCCCTTTTCTTGACCTCTGGCACCAAACAGTGGGAATAAGTCTCTGGGCCAGATACGAAAACGATCTACTAGGAAATAAAGTCAAAAGTTTCGTAAATGTCGGCACTGCTTCCAATCCAAACATAGAAACCATTGTTTCCTTAAAACCAGATCTGGTAATAACCTGGCCTTACAACCAGAGAGTTATTCAGACCTTAGAAAGTCTTGGCATTCCAACTTACACCATAGCTCCCAATAGCCTTAAAGACTTGTTTAGCCTTATCCATGACCTAGCTCTCATTTTTGGTAAAGAAAAAAGAGGCGAAAAGCTTATTAAGCTGATGAGAGAAACTCTAAGTGAGTTAAACAGCCTGGTAGCCACGGCTTATAAGCCAGGAGTTATATTCACCTGGGGAAGACCTACCCGCATTTCCGGAAAACAGGGGGTTGTCCCAGACCTTATCCGTATCGCCGGCGGTAAAAACCTGGGCGACGTATTTGACCGCCCCTACATAGACCTTTCCCTGGAAAGATTGGTTATTTTGAATCCCGAGGTTATTTTTATCTGGGGAAACGCTCGTTACGATGCTTATTACTTGTTAAAAGACGAAAGGCTATCATCTATTAAGGCCATAAAAAACAAAAGGGTTTATAAAGCTCCTGAATGGTCAACTTGGTCTCCAAGGGCAGTTTTAATTGCCTTATGGATGGGTACCAAACTCCATCCCGAGGTGATAACCCAAGCTTTTTTTCAACAAAAGAAAGCCCAACTTGAAAGTTTTATAACCAATCCATGAAGCAGTTTTTGCTATTTCTTTGCTGTTTACTGGTATGTCTGGGGGCCCTTTTAATTGGCCCTACAGGCTTTTTATGGCCTTCTAATTTTAACCATCTGATTATATGGGAAATAAGGGCTCCGCGGATTCTCCTGGCGGCTATTTGTGGAGCAGCTCTGGCAAGCTCTGGTACCGCCCTTCAAGCTATATGCAAAAACCCGCTGGTTGACCCTTATCTCATTGGTCTTTCGGCAGGAGGCGCTCTGGGCTGTGCCCTGGCCGTGGCCTTTTTTCCGTTTTTGCCTGTCCCTTTAGCCGCTTTTTTAGGAGCCCTTCTGGCAGCCGTTTTAACCTACACCCTGGCTTATGTGCAGGGTGGTGGAGAAAGCCGTTTAAAGCTAATTCTTGCGGGAGTGGTGGTCTCGGCCTTTCTTATGGCTATTGTCTCTCTGATAAAGTTTTTGCTAGACCCTCATCGCTTAAGTGAGATTGTCTTCTGGATGATGGGAACTTTTGCCTTAACCCGCTGGGAAACCATAAAACAAACCGTCCCTTTTATGCTTTCAGGAATAGTCGTTTTGTTTCTACTGCGCTATCGGCTCAATGTGCTTTCCCTTCCTGAAGAAGAAGTGCGCACTCTTGGAGTCTCGGTAGCCAGAGAAAGAGGGCTCATTATCATGGCTGTAGCTTTAACCGTAGGCGCTACGGTAGCTGCTGCAGGCATAATAGGCTGGGTAGGCCTTATGGTGCCTCACATTGTGCGTATGTTTCTTGGACCAGAAAACGAAAAGGTCCTTCCTGGGAGCCTCTGGCTTGGGGCCGCTATCATGGTCTCAGCTGACACCCTTGCCCGAAGTTTAACCACCATGGATCTCCCTGTTGGCATATTGACGGCTCTGGTAGGAGCGCCCTTTTTCGTCTATCTGCTGGGTAAAACTTCAAAGGAATGGTCTTGATGCTAGAGGTAAAAGAGCTCCATTACAAGCACATATTAAAAGACATAAGCTTTGCCGTTAAAGAGGGAGAAATTCTTGTGGTTCTCGGCCCAAATGGTGCTGGGAAAACCACTCTTTTTCGCTGTCTGGCGAGGCTTATTAAACCAGACAGAGGTAAAATTTTCCTTCTGGGACGGCCATTAGAAGATTATTCTCCCAAAGAACTGTACCGCCTTATGGCCCTTTGCCCCCAGCACTTTAGACCTGAGTTTAGTTATAAAGTGTACACTTTCGTGCTCATGGGGCGCACGCCCTATCTTTCGCCTCTGGCTCAGCCTAGAAAAAAAGACTTTGAAGCCGCTCAAAAGGCCTTAAAAATTTTGGGCCTTGAGCATCTGGCAGAAAGACCTTTTTCAGAGCTTTCTGGCGGACAGCAGCGTCTGGTCTCAGTAGCCCGTGCCCTGGCCCAGGAGGCCAGCTTAATTCTCCTTGATGAACCCACGGCCTTTCTTGACCTCAGGCATCAATTTCTGGTGATGAAAAAAATCTGTCAGCTTGCTCGCCAAAACAATCTTTCACTGGTGCTAAACCTTCACGACCCAAATCTTGCTCTTCTCTTTGCAGACCGCATACTAACTATTAAAAACGGCCGTTTAATGGGAGAACTGCCTAAAAACCCGGAGAAAGTCCAAATAGCCCTTGAAAAATTATATGAAATCCCTTTTGTAAGCTTTTCTTATCAGGAAAGAACTCTTGTTTTCCCCTCTCCGGTTTAAAACAAAGCCTATTCAAGTGTAATTTTTTCCCGTATTTCTTTCATTTTTTCCTGCCAGTTGGCCACCTCTTCGCTGGTGATAATGTCTACTGAGCCCCCCTGAGGGCCCATCTCTCCTACCGGCATGGAGGCTTCAAGCTGGGCCTCAACCTCAAGATAAGCCTCTTTTAGACCTCGCAATACTTCCGGGGTTGCCTGCCATAGGCCGCGGCTTTCAGCCTCAAGGAATCTTCGGGTAATTTCCTCAAGGGCCCAGGGGTTATGCTCCTTGAAAAAGCGGCGGTTTTCTTCGTCAAGGACATAAGTCCTGGCCAGATCGTCAAAGATCTGGTCATCAACCTCGTGGGTGGTGGCCTGCCAGCCATAGACCCGGCCGATGCGTTTGGCAATCTCTCCTGCCCCACGGTAGCCATGCCGCTTCATGCCTTCTATCCACCTGGGATTAAGAAGTTTTGAGCGTACTACCCGACGAATTTCTGAGGCCAGGTCGCGCACCTCTACCTGAGCAGGATTACGCGTATCTCCGTAATAAACCGGGATTTTGTGTCCGGAAAGCTCACGGGCGGCAATGGTTAACCCACCGTGAGTGCCAAAGTAACTACAGCATCCAAAAAGATCGTATTCGTCGGTAACGGTTTTGTTGAAGGTAAAAGATACGCTTTTTAGGTTTTCAGTAAGCTCAAAGTGGGCCTCTTCGCCAAAGGCCTCTTCACCGTAGGCATAGCCATTCCAGTAAACAAATACATCGGCCAGGTCTTGCTCTTTTTTCCAGGCCGAAGCATAGACTGCCAGATTTACTCCGGCCTGATAAGTGCCTGGCTTTGAGGCAAAAAGCCTGAAAGTAGCCCGCCGCCTGGCTTCTTCTGGAGAAAACTTTTTCCGCAGTTTTTCCAGCTTGGCCAGGGTATGCTTGCGTACAAAATTCTTTTCAAGGGGTTCGTCAAGTAAGGCCACCGTTTGTATAGCCTTGTCCACCAGGGTAATGCAGTCAAAAAAGTTATCGCGGGTGATACCAGAAACCCTTATGGTTACATCTATCCGGGGGCGACCAAGCTCGTCCAGAGGGATTACTTCAAAGCCCTTAACCTGGCCATTTGGCTGCCAGATAGGCCTAACCCCCAACAGGGCCAAAATCTGGCCCATGCCTTCACCATCAGCCCACATGATGTCGTTTGCCATCCAGTAAAGGGCTATGTTTTCCGGGTAACTTCCGTGTTCTTTCAGGTACTTTTCAATTACAGCTTCAGCCAGGCGGGTGCCCACCCTGTAAGCCGCCTGGGTAGGTACTCGTCGCGGGTCAAGGGAGTAAAAATTGCGCCCTGTGGGCAGGACATCATCCCGCCCACGGGTAATAAGCCCTGAAGGCCCTGGAGGCACATAACCCCCTTCCAGGGCGTGTAAAAGGGCCTCACGTTCGCGAGAAGCCATAATACGGGCCTTTAAGTCCTCCACCCGGGCCCATAGGTCAGCGTATTCTGAAAAGTTAGGGCTCAAGTCTCCTTCAACCAGGGCACTCCAGCCTTTATCTTCTTCCCATATCTTTCGCCAGGACGGGTTTTCGTTTAAGTCATAGCGGACGATGGCGCGTATAAACTTAGCTAACCTTTCCCCTTTGGGAACTTCGCCAAAGATGTGAAGGCCATCCTGTACCTGGCTTTGCTTTAGGCGTTCAAGTGTTTCGTGTGTCACCTGAACTACCTTAGAAAAGTCGTCTCCAGGTTTAAGCGCTGCTTTTACCTCTTCGTAAAGACCGGCTTTTTTCAGGGTGTCTTCTATAAGATGCTCAAGGGTATGGGCCCTGGCTTTATCTCCGTAAGAAGACTTTTCGTATTCGTCTAAATACCTTGAGAGAACTTCTAGTTCGCCGTAAAGGCCAGCCTCCTGCATAACGGTTTGCATATGGTCAACCAGTACGGCGTAGCTTCGTCTTTTGGCAATAACCCCCTCTGGAGGGTTATCGGCGTTATAAATGTAGAGATGCGGCAGGCGGTGAATAGTAAGATCCGGGAAGCATTTTTCAGAAAGGCCAGCCCCTTTACCAGGTAAAAACTCAAGGTTTCCGTGGGTGCCCACGTGAATTACCGCGTGGGCACCAAAGACCTCTTCAAAATAACGATAAGTAGCAAGATATTGATGAGGAGGAGGTATATCAGGGTCATGAAGAATTTTGCAAACTTTGCCGTCACAGCGCGGGCCAGCACAACCCCGCTTGGGCTGCACGCAAACCAGGACATTACCGAAACGAAGCCCGGTAACTACTATCTTTCCCTTATAAACCATAGCCGCAGGTACACCGTCTTTGGGTTCACCAGGAGGTTTTCCCCAGGCGTTTTCTATCTTCTGGCGCACCTCTTCAGGAAACTCCTGCCACCAGCGCAGATATTGGTCTAAGGGGATAAGGTCTAAAGCCCCACCTTTGGCTACAATTTCTTCTACCGTGGTCCAGCGAAACTCAGAGATGGCCTTGCGGGCAAGGATTTCCTGGGCTAAGGCTTCACCACTTTCGGGAATGTCTTCTATGTTATAGCCTTTATTTTTCAAATCTTTTAAAATACGGACCACACTTTCCAGGGCATCAAGGTTGGCTGCTCCCCCTACCGTGGCCTCAACAGAAGCACAGGGGTTGTTGTGAAGCACGAAAACGAGCTTGCGTTTTTCAGGTGAAGTGCGCCTTAAGGCCAGCCAGCTGGCTATCCTTTCTGCCAGGCGTTTTATGCGTTCCTTTATGGGCTTACGTTCCTCCAAGATGGTTCCAGTTTCAGGGTCTTCCTCCCGACTTACGGCATGTATAACCAGTGGTTCAATTACTCCTTCAAACTCCGGCATAGCCAGGGCCCAGCTAATTTCATAACCAAGGCCTTTTGGGTTTTTACTCCATTCTTCTTCGGTTTGGGAATAAAGCCCAAGGGGCTGAAACACAGGGACATTGAGTTTTTTCAAAAGCTCTACCCCAGAGGTTGAGGCAGAGGGATCAGACAAGGCCCGTGAGCGAGTACCCAGAAAAAAGGGTATCATCTTCACCAGGGCGTCAATAACAGGTTTTCCCTTTTCATCAAAGAAAAAGGCCTCAACTGCCCCCCGGCTGCCCTTAGTCCCAAGGGCCTTGTCTTCCAGGCTGTAGGTAAAAACAGGAAGCACATTAATCCCTTCTTCCTCAAGGGCTTTTATCACCGTCTCCTCTACAGCTAAATCGCCATTTACCCAGTATTGTCTGGAAAATAGAAGTCCCACCCACGGGGCCTCAGGATCTCCCCCATACCAGGCGAGATAATCTTTAAGGCTCTCAAAATAGCCAGGGGCTTGTGGGTGATAAATGCCCATCCAGGGGAGCTCTTTTGGAAGGGCATAATCAACAGAAATACCAAGGCCTTCTCGTGCAAGATAACGTAGTAAATTTTTTAAATTTTCTTCTCCACCGTAAAGGAGGTAGCGATAAACAGTAGCCCCGGTCTCTATCCCTCCCAAAGACCTCTCCCAGAAAGATGACTCAAAACCTGACCAGATAACTGGCACATAGGGAAGGCGCTCTTGGAGTTGGCTGGCAAGCTCCTCCCAGAAGCCATCAGAGGTGGCGTAGAGAAGAACCAGGTCCGCCTCTTTAGCGGCGGCTATAAATTCTTCTAAAGTGTCAGGTTCTTCAAGCCTTTTAGTGGCCCACATTTTAAGGGTAAAAAGTCCTTCTTCTCGGCTCACTCTCATAAGGGGTGGAATATAGCTGTTCCACATAGCAGCTATAATTTTTTTCATGGGCGCTCCTTTTTAGTCTTCTGTGAGTTTATTTGGGAGCATTTTTTGTATTACATGAACTTCACGCGAGGCGACGTAGCCACCGTGGCGACCTCTAACATTCGGGCAAAGACTTCTTCGTTGCCTCTGTTGCCAACCGCAAGTACGATTGCAAGCCACAGATCTTTCATTTATTTAAGCAAGATTTCTAGTTTTATTAATATTTAAATCAAAAAAATAGCACGAGGTGTCAAGAGTCGTCAAATCTTAAAATCTTTTTCCCGATAATCTCCAAGCAGTAACAATAATGGTCGTTATGGCGAGGTCTTCCCTTTAGCGTTATTGAGGCCTTTACCTCCCTTCATCGTCATTACGAGCCTTCCTTCCGGTCATTGCAAGTCCTCCTTCCAGTCATTGCGAGTCCTCCCTTCCGGTCATTGCGAGCCACGAAGTGGCGAAGCAATCTCAGATCCCTTCGCTAGCGATCGGGACAAGGACTACTTCGTTGGTGCTCTGCACCTTCTCATAATGACCTGGTAGGGTCACTTAAGAGCCCTTGGTGGGAAACCGGGTTTGTAATTGCGAAGGGCAAAGCCCCGAATCAATCTCTCGCTTTTTCTATCTAGTGACTGGTGAGACTGCTTCGCTTCGCTCGCAGTGACAATATGGAAGTCATTGCAGACCTGCGTTAGCAGCCGAAGCAATCTCGGGTGAAGCAATTTCTGGATAATTTATGAAAAGTCCTGTTATAATACCTTCATGAAAAAGAAACTTCCTGTCGGCATCCAGAGTTTTGAAAAAATTCGTTCTGGAAATTTTTACTATGTTGACAAAACTTCTTTTGTGAAAAAGCTCGTTGATGAAGGAGGAGGCTATTTTTTTCTTTCTCGTCCCAGGCGTTTCGGGAAAAGCCTTTTTC
>NZ_LSFI01000010.1 GCF_001642325.1 Thermodesulfatator autotrophicus
GGTGGTTATTGGTTGATGTTTTCACAGGAAAAATATAATACTTTTCGAATCAATATGAAAATAATAGAAAAATTTCCATTAAACTTTTTTTAAAAGCCTATAAAACATTTCATTGGACTTGATCAAAATTTTTAATTTTAGTGTTATTAATAACGTATAATAACAAAAAATTTTTATAAGGGGTGTTATTTTATGAGTAAGAAAAAATTAACAGCGCTTGGTGCTACCAGGAGAGATCTTTTAAAAGGTACAGGAGCTTTATTGTTAGGGCTTACAGCTGGCAAATTATTATTACCAGAGAGTTCAGCACAGGCCAAAGCTATAACTGAAAAATGGCCGTGGCCTTATGAAAAACTCGATCCCGTTGAAACAGCAGAATTGGCCTATCGTGGATGGTATAAACTCTTTTGTGGTGGTTCGGTAGTATGCAGCATTTTTTCTCAATTACGTAAAAAAGTAGGGGGACCTTATAATCTAATCCCTATAGAAGCTTTCATCTTCGCCGAAGGTGGGGTGGCTGGCTGGGGAACTATTTGTGGTTCTCTTTTAGGAGCCAATGTAGTTACTAATTTTATTTTAGGCCCAAGAATTGCTGGAACTCATCTCGGAGCACTTATGGGAAGTGAAATAATGGAATGGTATTGTGAAGCAGCAATGCCTGTATATGTTCCCAAGAACCCCAAAGTTGATCCTAAAAAAATACCCCATACCGTTAGCGACTCGCCACTATGCCATATTTCTGTTGGTAAATGGATGAAAAAAGCCAATAAATCACTAAAGAGTCCAGAAAGAAGAGACCGTTGTGCTAGAGTAACTGCCAGTGTTGCTTATCATCTTGTAGTATTGCTTAACAAATGGAAAGACGGTAAATATGAACCTGATGCTGAATTTCCTTCTGGTGAATATGGAATTCCTGCTCAGCACAACTGCGAGGCATGCCACGGAGACGATGTTCCTGAAGCGCCAGAATCTTAAACCAGAATTTTAAATTTATTAGAACATATAAAGAGGTAGTTTTGGGTTTATTCCTGAAACTACCTCTTTTCAAATAAAACAGCCCAAAAACCTGCTTTGCTATCTAAACCCTCACGAGGTTTTTCATTTAAAGGTTCATTAGAAGGAAATTGAAAAAGGGTGGAAAAACCTTTT
This sequence comes from Thermodesulfatator autotrophicus, assembly GCF_001642325.1. Classification (GTDB taxonomy): domain Bacteria; phylum Desulfobacterota; class Thermodesulfobacteria; order Thermodesulfobacteriales; family Thermodesulfatatoraceae; genus Thermodesulfatator; species Thermodesulfatator autotrophicus. The sequence continues at coordinate 1,150 of NZ_LSFI01000010.1, forward strand.
ATCATCGAAAATCCATATCTTTCAAAAAGGTTTAAAACCCCTAAGTCCCGGATAAAAAAGAGAGGAAAGGGCACCGAACCTGGGGTATAAAGAGTTTCGGAAAACAAACCAATTCACCCAGGAGGTGCCCATGAGCATTATAACACCAAAAGTGGAAATTGACTTCACCGACGAGCTTCTCACCCCTAAAGGGGGACTCACCTTCCTGGCTCGCTTCGCCGCCTCCCACCGTCTTCCTCAAATCCTTACAGAGAAAATCAAGCTCAAAGTCCGCAACCGTGGTCCCTCCGATGTTCACTACCTTCTTTCCCTCATCTACTCCATTGCCCTTGGTGAGGGGAACCTGTGCGATGTAGACCTTCTCAAAGAGGACCTGGCCCCCAAAGGACTCTGGCGAGGCTTGAGGAAGTCCCTGACAGTAGAAGGGTCTCGGAATATCTCTGCCGTTTTGATGAAGAAGCACTTACCAAGCTTCTCCAGATAGCCGAAGACCTGGCCTCAAAACTCATTGGCTCTATGGTAGAACATGAACTTTTCCACCGTGGCTGGCTTCCCGTCTTTGTGGACGGCACCGCTATTGAGGTCTATGGAAGATATTTTGAGGAGGCCAAAGCACTTTACAATGGCCAAAAGGGCTTCTGGCTTCACGGCGCCTTTGTAGGGAACTTATGGGTGAAACAGAGGCTTTATCCCGGGGATGTTCATCCTTCCGAGGGTTTTGGAGAACTCATCGAGGGGGTGATCAAGCTCTTGCCAGAAGGGGAAAAGGGCTATTTTTTGATGGATGCGGCTTATTACAACAAGGAAGTAGTAGCTTTGCTGAAAGAAGCTGGTCAAGATTACTCCATCAGTGTGACGCACGGGGTGCACAAGAGGCCGCTTTTGGAGCTGGCCCGGAGCCTTCCTGAGGAGGCCTGGGAGAAGATTACAGACGACGGCAGGGAAGAAGCGGCCTTCATTTATTATCAGCCCACAGGGTGGCCTGAGGAGGAGACCTATGTGGTAGTGAGGCAGAAGAGGGATGGGAAGCAGGGAAGACTTTTTCCCAGCTATGTTTTTATTTTGGTGAGCAACGAGGCCTTGGGGCTGAAGGAGCTGGTAAGGAGGCACAGGCAGAAGCAGGGGCAGGAGAACCCGCTGAAAGGGCCGTTAAGGGATTTGGGACTTCATCATCCACCGTGTCAGAGTTTCGTAGCTAACCGGGCCTATTACACGCTGGGGCAGATAGTGCATCTTTTGCTGGTGGGGATGCAGTACCGGTTGTTGCCCGAAGAGGCCAGAAAGAGTCGTGCTGGAAGGATAATCAAGCACTTTTTGAGGGTAGCAGCGAAAGTAGTAAGACATGCCCGGAGACTCAAAGTCTTATTTACGAAGCAGATAGAACACCTTGAGTGGATACATTTTGCCGCGTGCGGGTTAGAAGCGGCAGATTGGTAAGGCCTGAAGGAAGAGGAGGAAGGTTTTAGGTTTGGACGATTTAAGATCGGGAAGGAAGGATTGCGTCCAAAAACAGCCGGGAATCGATACCGGCGCCCCTTCTTTTTGGTCACTAATGTCTAAAGTATAGGAAATTTCCCTTCTCAAGGTCTGGAACCGGAAGGCCTTTAGTATGGATTCGTTATTTCTCACCTCTGCTTTCCCCTTATCCGGGAATTTAGGAAGTAAACCTCATCCGGGGTATTCTTTTCCAAACTGAAATGTGGCCTCTCTGCGTTGTATGCCTTAAGCCACCTTTCGCCTCTTTTACCTCCCTACCACCTCTAAACTCCTCTAATTATACACTCTCATATTTCAACGACCTCCATAACCTCTCTACTATCCGATTGTCTTGCCAAACCCGGGAAAGATTTTTGGACACCTATATGGACACCTGGAGGAGGGGGTCTGGAAAGCTTTGATTTTGGGGTGACCGGTGGGATTTGAACCCACGACCTCCGGGGCCACAACCCGGCGCTCTGACCACCTGAGCTACGGTCACCTCCGCCATACAATTTAACTTATTTTTAGCCTGATTCAAGAGAGCATAAAAAATGGCTGGGGGACTAGGATTCGAACCTAGACCGGCGGGTCCAGAGCCCGCTGTCCTGCCGATTAGACGATCCCCCAGCGTTTAATCAAATGATTATCAAAACTGGGCTTTGTGTCAAGAGAAGAAAAACTATTCAACATATTTTTTAGTTATTGGCATTTACTGCCGAAAAATAGATTAGCAAGAAAAATATTTCCAAAGGAGGTTTAAGTGTCTGGCAAAGAAGTTTTAGAACAACTTCTGGCTATTAACCGGTCTTGTCGGGAGGCTTTAGCCCAAAACGATTTTCAAAAATTACAGGCCATTCTTGATATTAAGAAAGATCTCATGAAACTCCTGAAAAGCAGCCAGTTTTCTAAAGATGACATTTCAGAAATTGAACAAGTTTTACGAGACGAAGAAGAATTGGCAAGATTAGTCCTTTTGAAAAAGAGGTCTTTAGTTGAATTTATGAATGTTTCAAATTTTAACTAGGGGGTAGCCATGCAGGTATCAAATCTTTCTAATCAAAGTTTGGAGCTTTTAGGGCCTTCTCAGAAGTTGGAAGAGAGTTCTTCTCGATCTCCCACCAACAACGTTTTGAAAGAAAAATTAGAAAATAAAACATCTGAAGACCAAAAAAAGCCTGAAAATTATGAAGAGATGGTAAAAACTATCCAAAAAGAACTTGAACAGCTAAATGTAAGACTGGTATTCAGTGTAGATAAAGATACCGATGAATTAGTGGTTAAAGTAATAGATCCTCAAACAGAAGAGGTTATTAGACAAATTCCACCTCAAGAATTATTAGAAATTAGAAAGAAACTTGATGAGTTGGTGGGTATCCTTTTTGACGCACGGGTTTGAAAGTGGAAGCAACTGAAGATGTCATAAGGATTCTTGTAGCCGAAGATGAAAAGGTTTTTCGGATTCTACTTTTTGAGGAGCTGCAAGGCCCAAATCGTATTATAAAAGTAGCTTCAAACGGTATTGAAGCCCTGGAGTTCCTCAAAAGGGAGGATTTTGATCTCCTAATTACCGATTTGAAAATGCCCGGTTTAGAAGGAATTGAACTATTGAAAGAAGCCAAAAAGATAAACCCTCGCATTTTAGTGATAGTAATTACTGGATATGCTTCTTTAGATTCGGCTATTCAGGCTTTAAAAGAAGGTGCTTACGATTACATCCGTAAACCTTTTAGCCTTGAGGAGTTAAAAGTGAGCGTAAATAACGCTTGTACTCTGATATTGCTTGAGCGTGAAAATAAGAGACTTCTTGAAGATTTAAGACAAGTTTATCAGCGGTTTAAGGAAAGCCTTGAAGAACGCACTTCTTCTCCAAACTCTTTGCTGGATGAACTGGAAAGGTTAGCGAGGCTTCACCAGGAAGGTTTTTTGGACGAAGAAGAGTTTGAAGCTATAAAAAAAGTTTTAATTCAAAGGTCAAATTATGAATAAGCCCCGCTATTTAGTTGTAGATGATGAAAACCTCCTGCGAGAAAATTTGGCCTTACTTCTTTCTTCTCAAGAAGATTGTGAAGTCTTTCAAGCAAGAAATGCTTACGAAGCCCTTGATATACTGAAAAAATACCCCATTGACCTGGCCCTTATAGATATAAATATGCCAGGCCTTTCAGGCCTTGAATTGCTCCGGATAATCCGTAAAGACGGTTACCAAATACCTGTCATATTAATGACAGGTTATCCATCTCTAGACCTTACTGTTGAAGCTTTAAGAGAAGGGGCAAATGATTTTCTTATAAAACCTTTTACCTCACAGCAACTTTTGGAGATTATTGCCCGTTTCAAACAAAAAAATAAAACTTCCAAGTCAGAATATGATGATATTCTGGAATTGCTTAAACGAAAAACCCAAGAACAAACGCTACTTTTCACTATTAGTGATCGTCTTATTAAATGTGATAGCCTGTCAACTCTTTACGATGAAATTATAAAATTACAACAGGAGTTTATCCCTTCAGAAGAAATTGTCTTTTATTTATTTGACCAGGAGAAAGGTGTTCTTATTCCCACAAGTTGGGCTGGCTTTAAGGAGAGACCTTCAGAGATTTTGATTGAAGAAGCTAATCCTGTGAGTAAAAGTGTTCGTGAAAGGCTCCCTTATTTAATTCCTCAAAAAGATAATGAAAAAGCCACTCTTATTGTGCCCTTCCTCATCAGAGGAGAAATTTTTGGGGCTTTTGTTTTATGTCGTCAAGAAAATTTTTCTAGAGAAGAGCTTTTTTTGGCTAATCTTATAGGAGAAAGAAGTGCCCCTTTAGTAGAAAATTTTATTTTATATGAAAGCATAGTCCTTAATTTACATGATGCCCTAAGGGCATTGGTTAAGGTCCTTGAGGCAAAAGATCCTTATACCAAAGAACATTCAGAGCGGGTCACTCGTTACGCAGTTCTTTTAGCTAGAGAGTTAGGGCTTTCTGATGATGAGATAGAATGTCTCAGGGTAGCAGGCCATCTCCATGATATAGGCAAAGTAGGAATACCTGATGCCATATTACTCAAACCTGGTCGCTTAACTTCAGATGAGTTTGAAATTATAAAAGCCCATCCCCTTATAGGGGCTGAGATAGTAGGGCATATTGGGCTTCTTGCTGAAGAGGCTAAAATTATAAAATATCACCATGAACGCTGGGATGGAAAAGGGTATCCCACTGGTTTGGCAGGTCGGGATATACCTCTTCTTTCAAGAGTTTTAGCGGTAGCCGATGCCTTTGATGCCATGACTAGCAAACGCCCTTACCGTCCGGCTATGAGCTTTATTGATGCCATTCAAGAAATTAAAAAAGGTAAAGGGAGTCAGTTTGACCCTGAAATAGTACAAATTTTTGTTTCCATATTTCAGGATTTAACCAGGGGTGAAGAAGATGAATCAAGAGTTGTTTCGTCAGTTGTTACCTAAGGCAGCTTGTGGCCATTTGGTTCAGGGCTTGATTCATAACTTTAGCGGGCCTTTGCAGATTATTTCCATGCAGCTTGAGATGTTAAAATTTTATCTGGCCAGACAGCCTGAAAATGAAATTTCAAAGACTTTGCTGGAAAAATTTTCTCAAATGGAAGACCAGATTAAAAGGCTTAAGGACCTCCTAGACGCCGCTAATATCATAACTCAAGAAACGCCATCTCCTCTTAATCTAAATGAAATTCTTGAAAAGATGCTTATTTTTTGGGAAGCAGACTTGAAATTTAAGCATGATATTACCAAAATTGCTGATTTTGCAGAAGAAATTTCCGTTGTAGCTCCGCCAGCAAAGATTTATCGGGGCTTTTGTGCCCTTTTTTGGGCTTTAGTTCCCTTTGCGGTTAAGAATAAAACTGCCTTTAAAATTAGGACTTTTAATCAAAATACACCTGTAGTTGAAATTGAACTTGATGGCGCTGAAAATCTCCCTGAAGATGATATGTTCTTTACTTTTGCCAAGGAAATTCTTTCACCCTTTTTTGTTTTTGACTCTTCAGGGAACAAGTTGAAGCTTGTTTTTAACCCTTCATAATGTCCTCTGAGGTTCTACTCTGGTCTCTGGCTTTATGGTTGGTTCCCCAAATGGGGCCGCGGCGTTTTTTTAAGCTTTTGGGCCAAGCTGGAGAGCTGGAAGGGGTATTCTCTCTTTCTAAAGCTCAGGTAAGAAAAATTGGTCTTGACCTTCCTTCCAAAGACGAAGCCCTTGTTAGGGCCCAAAAAGAGCTTGAACGTGTCCAGAAGCTAGGAGGAAAAATAGTAAGTATTTTTGACGAGGAATATCCTTCGCTTTTAAAGGAAATACCCGACCCGCCTCCTATCCTTTATGTTCAAGGAAATATGCCAGATAAAGCAGGACTAGCCGTAGTAGGGGCAAGAAAAGCTACTTCCTATGGCCGGGAAGTCTGCCGCAGGTGGGTTTCTATTTTTACCGAAGCGAGACTTCCCATTGTAAGCGGGCTGGCTTTAGGCATAGACACCTGTGCTCATGAAGCCGCGGTTAGAAAAGGTGCTCCTACTTATGCTATTTTGGGTTGTGGACTTGATGTAAATTATCCTGCCAGTAATACCTGGCTCCGCCAAGAAATAGTGGCCAAAGGCGGGGGGTTGATTACCGAGTTTCCTTTGGGTACCAAACCAAAGCCAGGCAATTTCCCCATTAGAAATCGCCTGATAAGTGGCTTAAGCGCCGCGGTGCTGGTGGTGGAAGCTGACTTGAAAAGTGGCTCTTTAATTACCGCGAGACTGGCGGGTGAACAGGGGCGGGAAGTGCTTGCTGTTCCAGGGCCTATCTATTCTCCAATGAGCCGGGGAACTCACGCTTTAATTCGTGAGGGTGCTCTTCTGGTGGACCATCCTGAACAAGTATTAGAGATTTTTGACCTTTCTTCTTTAAATGAAAGACAGGAGTTGACACTTACTCAAGAAGAGGCCAAAGTTTTAAGTTGTTTCGAGGGAGAACCCCTTGAATTTGATGAGTTAATTTTAAAAACGGGCTTGGAAGTCGATAAACTGTTACAGATTCTTACTAACCTAGAGTTAGAAGGATTGATAGCCAAGCAACCCGGAAACACATATTTGAAGGTGTCGTTATGAAAAAGGGTTTAATAATCGTTGAATCTCCCACTAAAGTGCGGACTATAAAAAAAATTGTAGGCAAAAATTTTGAAGTTGCGGCCTCAGTTGGGCATATCAAAGATCTACCTAAAAGCCGCTTGGGTGTAAAAGTAGAAAACGGCTTTGAGCCGGAATACGTAACCATTCGTGGTAAAAAAGAAGTTATCAAAAAACTAAAAAGTGCTGCTAAAAAGGCCGAAGAGATTTATCTTGGGCCAGACCCAGACCGTGAAGGTGAGGCCATTGCCTGGCATATTGCTGAAGAGCTAAAAAGCCTTAAAAAACCTATAAAGCGTCTTTTGCTTTACGAACTTACGGAAAAAGGTATAAAAGAGGCCCTTGCCCGCCCAGGTGAGCTTGATCCTAACAAGTTTGAATCGCAAAAGGCCCGGCGTATCCTTGACCGCCTGGTAGGCTATAATCTTTCTCCCCTCCTCTGGGAAAAGGTAAAGCGGGGGCTCTCCGCAGGAAGAGTCCAGTCTGTGGCCTTACGCCTCATTTGCGAGCGTGAGCGTGAAAGAGAAGCCTTTGAGCCTGAAGAATACTGGACTATAGAGCTCATTTTTGAAACCGAAGAAGGCCCTCTTCGGGCTAAACTCAAGCGCTATAAAGGTAAATCGGTAAAACCCAAAAGTGAGGCCGAAGCCAAAGCCATAGTGGAGGACCTTTTAAAACAAGACTTTTTGGTTTCAAAGGTTGAAAAGAAGGAAGTAAAGCGCAAACCCCCAGCGCCTTTTATTACCAGCACCCTTCAACAAGAGGCCTGGAGACGTTTTAGGTTTTCTGCTAAAAAGACCATGCTCCTTGCCCAGCGTCTTTACGAAGGTGTGGAGCTTGGAGAAGAAGGCGCGGTAGGTCTTATTACATACATGAGGACAGATTCTGTTCGTATAGCCAAAGAAGCCCAGGAAGAGGCTCGGGCTTTTATCAAGCAAAACTTTGGCCCTGACTTTTTGCCGAAAAAGCCCCATAGCTTTAAAAGCCGTAAAAGTGCCCAGGAGGCTCATGAAGCTATAAGGCCCACTTCTCTTATGAGAACGCCTGAAAGTCTTAAGCCTTATCTTTCCCGTGAGGAGCTTGCCCTTTATGACTTAATTTTCAGGCGATTTGTGGCCTCTCAAATGGCCGAAGCCCGTTTTGAGCGTACAGAGATTTACATTGCCGGCGGGGACTATGAGCTTCTGGCAAGCGGCCAGCGGTTGGTACACCCGGGATTCCTTGTTCTTTACCGCACCGATGAGGAAGAAGAAGCCAATTTGCCTAAAGTTGAAGAAGGAAATCAGCTCAAGTTAAAAGAAGTTGATCCGAAGCAACACTTTACCCAGCCGCCACCGCGCTATACCGAGGCAAGCCTTATCAGGACATTAGAAGAAAAAGGCATTGGACGGCCTTCCACTTATGCCCAGATTGTCTCCACCATAAAAGACCGTGGCTATGTGGAGCAGGAAAAGGGCTATCTTAAGCCTACTGAGCTAGGGCTCCTGGTGAATGATCTTCTGGTGGCCCATTTTCCTGACATTATTGAAACTGGCTTTACCGCCCGTCTTGAAGAAGCCCTTGATGAGATAGAAGAAGGGAAGAGAGAACGTGTAGAGCTATTACGTTCTTTTTACAAGACCTTTGAAGAGGTTTTAAAAAGGGCCGAAAAAGAAATGGCCTCTCTTAAAGCAGGGGTTCCTTCTGGTATAAAATGCCCTGCCTGTGGCGAAGAAATGATTATTCGCGTAGGGCGGGCAGGGGCTTTTCTTGCCTGTAGCCGTTATCCAGAATGTAAAGAGACAAGAGACTATACGCGCGACGAAAAAGGAATTATCAAGATTGTAGAGAAAAATCGTGAGACCGGTGAAGTCTGCGAAAAGTGTGGTCGGCCTATGGTGATAAAAAGGGGCCGCTTTGGTGAATTTATGGCCTGTTCAGGTTACCCGGAATGTAAAAATACCAAGCCCATAAGCACAGGTATTCCCTGCCCGGAAGAGGGCTGCAAAGGGACGCTAATAAAAAGGCGGGCTCGTACCGGAAAGATTTATTATCGCTGCAGCGAAAAGGAATGTGAATTTATCCTTTGGCAGGAGCCTATAAAAGAAGAATGCCCTGAATGCGGAGCCCCTTTTATGGTGCGCAAAAAAGAACGCCGCAATGAATATAAACTTTGTCCAAAATGCAAATATAAAGAGGTTTTAGATGAGTGATAAGACAGAGCCGGAACTTAACTGTTGTTATTGTGGTGGGCCGGCTATCATCGTTGGTAATTGAGCCCGAGCGCGGGTGAGGTGCCTCGCCTGTGGTATAGAAAGGCCAGCCAAAGAATACGCTGATGAGATAGAAGCCTTTAAAGAAAGGCTTTGCGAAATAGCGGCAGAAGAAGGGGCCAAAAAGGTAGATTAAATATTATCTTTCAGATATGATTAAAAAGTAGTTTTAGGGAGTTTAACGGTGAAAAAGCTTTTCTCGTTTTTCCTTATATTCTGGTTTTTGTTAGCTTCTCTGGCCTGGGCAGGTGATGGCTTTACCCAGGAAGACCGGGAAAGGCTCATACGTCTTGAGACCACCCTTAAGGTTTTTATGGAACAAACAAACAAACGTTTTGAAGATTTACGGGCAGATATGAATGCCCATTTTGAACAGATAGACAAACGTTTTGAGCAGACAGACAAGCGTTTTGAGGAACTTCGTAAAGATATGAATGCCCGTTTTGAGCAGATAGACAAGCGTTTTGAGCAAATAGACAAACGTATTGAGGAACTCCGCCAAGACATGAATGCTCGTTTTGAGCAAATGATGACCTTTTTATGGATACTTACGGGGATTTTTACTACACTGGTAGCCGTTGTTATTGGCTTTGCTTACTGGGATAGAAGGACAATAATAAGAAAGGCCAGAGAAGAAACCATAGAGCATTTAGAAAGAGAGGGTAAGCTCAAGGACTTGCTGGATGCATTAAGGGAGCTGGCCAAGAAGAATCCCGAATTAGCTAAAGTTTTACGCGATTATAAGTTACTTTAGTGTTTAAGCCCAAGCCTAAAATTAAAGCTCCCCCTTCAGTTGTTCTGGCTTTTACCAGGCCTGATTGTGAACTTTTAAAAAAAGAACTTTCTCTTAAACGAGTTTCTTCTTTTTTCCTTACAAATTTTTGGCGTAAGGGAGACCTTGCTCTTTGCGGTCCAGTGTTAGGGGCTCCTCAGGCGGCCATTGTGCTTGAGTATTTAAAAGCGGCTGGAGCTCAAAAAATATTGGCTTATGGTTGGGCTGGGGCCCTGAGTTCTCAAGTTCCTTTAGGTTCTTTATTCTTGCCTGAAGAGGCCTTATCCCTTGAAGGCACTTCCCGTTTTTATGGAGATTATTTTTTGCCCTCAAGAGATTTGTTCTGGTGGCTTTATCATGAACTTACCCTTCAGGGGCTTGCCTTTCAGGAAGGCAAAGTAGTTTCAACTGATGCCCTTTTTAGAGAGACCAAAGAATTTTGCCAGGAATACGCCATGAAGGCTCAGGTGGTTGACATGGAGACTTCAACTATTTTTAGTGTGGGCAGAGCTCTAGGGCTTTCGGTTGTTTCTTTGCTTCTGGTTTCAGACCAGGTTTGGCCTTCTTATCGTAAGCTTTCATTGAAGCAGTTGCTCAGTGTTACCCAAAACTTAATCCCTATTTTTAGGAAGTTTTTTTGCTGATTTCTTTTGACTTGCGAAAATTTCACTGTCAGGATAGGTTCAAGATACTGATGCATAGGAGGCAATTATGTTTGGACTGGGATTGCCAGAACTTATAATTATTTTTCTTATAATTGTTGTTCTTTTTGGAGCTAGTCGTCTTCCTCAAATTGGAGAAGGCCTGGGGAAAGGGATTAAAAACTTTCGTAAGGCTATGAGCGAAGAAGAACAGGAAAAACTAGAAAAGGAAGAAAGAGAAAAAAATGTTTAAAAATAAATTTATAAATTTTCTTGCTTCTTTAAAGCTGGCTATTTTTATTCTTTTAACTCTGGCCGCCACTTCTATTATTGGTACAGTTCTTCCTCAAGGGCAGCCTATAGCTTTTTATTTTCAGCGTTACGGAGAGGCAGCTGGCCAGATTATAAAGTTCTTACAGCTTTATGATGTCTATCATTCCTGGTGGTTTGTAGTCCTCCTGGTGATATTCAGTATAAATTTGATACTTTGTTCTCTTAAACGCCTGCCCTTTTCTTTAGAGCTTTATCGTCGGGATCCCCTTGCCGTTGACCCGAAGAAATTAACTAGAATGCCTGCGGCCAAAGAAGTTTCCCTAAAAGAAGATTATTCCTTAGCTAAAGGCAAAATAAAAGAAATAATCACCAAGAAACTTGGTAGCGTTAAAGAAGTTGAGTTTGAAGATGGCATATTGTTTTTAAAAGATAAATTTCGTTTTAGTTACTTTTCTGTCTATTTAGTCCATTTTTCTATATTGGTGGTGATAATTGGTGCCATTATAGGTGCTATCTGGGGTTTTAGAGGGAATATGACCCTTCTTGAAGGAGAAAGTTCCAACCAGGTTATTTTGTTTGGCCTTGAACGCCGAACACAGCCTCTTGATTTTTCAGTTCGCTGCGACAAGTTTGAAATAGAATTCTATCCCAATGGTATGCCTAAAGAGTATCGTTCAGAGGTCACCATCCTTGAAAATGGTAAAGAAGTTTTAAAGGCGCCGATAGAAGTGAATGCCCCTCTAACCTATAAAGGAATAACCTTTTACCAGGCCAGTTATAACACCTTTGCCGAAGTAACTCTAAGGGTCTTAAAAGGTCCTAGACAAAAAGTTTTAATTATAAAACCATTTAGTCAGTCTGAGTGGGCTGAGGAGGCCCTAAGAATAGGGCTTTTAGGTGTTCAAGAAGCTCATGGTTTAATAGCGGTTCAGCTCTGGGTTAGTGAAAAGGAATCGCCTCCAGTTTCCTTCTGGGTGCTTGAGCGCCATCCCAGACGCATAGAACTCCCCAGTGGTCAGGCTATTATAATTGAATTAAGTGATATAAAACCTGTTTACGCTACTGGTTTACAGGTTAAAAAAGACCCAGGCGTTTGGATTGTCTGGGCGGGTTTTTTGGGCATTATTTTAGGGATATTTGCGGCCTTTTTCTTTGCTCATCAGCGGTACTGGGTAGCTGTTATACCTGATAAAAACTCAACTAAAGTAATTTTAGCTGGCTTTTCGCCCAAAGCGCGTCATAAAGTGGCTGAAACTATAGAAGAGTTGGCTAAAGAAGTCGGCAATCTTAACAACGCTTCTTGACAAAGAAATTGAAGATTGTTAGAAATTTCAACAAAAGGAAAGGCGCGTAGCTCAGTGGGAGAGCGCTTGCTTGACGCGCAAGAGGTCGGCGGTTCGATCCCGCCCGCGCCTACCACGCTAAGAAAGGCATCTTTTGGGGTTATCCCAAAGATGCCTTTTCTTTATGTTTTAGAAGGGGCAGCAAAGTGGACATAAAAGTAGTTTTGCCAGACGGCGCAGAAAAATTGATAGGAAAAGGTACAAAGGTAAAAGAAGTTCTTAAAGATTTTCTCAAAAAAGACACATTGGGAGCCAGGTTCAACGAAAAAATAGTTGATCTGGAGACCCCGATCTCAGAAGAGGGCACTTTTGGAAAACTCCTTACCCCTGAAGACCCTGAGTCTCTTGAACTTTTGCGCCACACAGCTGCCCATGTTATGGCCCAGGCGGTAAAAGAACTTTTCCCTGAAGTCAAACTTGGTATTGGTCCTACCATAGAAAATGGTTTTTATTATGACTTTGACTACGAGCGCTCTTTCACCCCTGATGACCTAAAACAAATAGAAAAACGCATGAAAAAAATTATTAAAAAGCGTTATCCCCTGGTGCGGGAAGAAATTTCTAAAGAGGAAGCCAGAAAGCTTTTTACCGAATTAAACGAGCCATACAAGCTGGAATTAATAGAAGAAATACCTGGAGATACTGTAAGTATTTATCGGCAGGGCGATTTTGTTGACCTTTGTGCAGGCCCTCATCTTCCGCATACTGGCTGGGTCAAGGCCTTTAAGCTTCTTTCCGTGGCAGGTGCCTATTGGCGTGGTGACGAAAATAATCCTATGCTCTGGCGCATTTATGGCACTGCCTTCTTTAACAGGGAAGAGCTTGAGGCCTATCTTAAAAAGCTTGAAGAAGCCAAAAGGCGTGACCACCGTCGCCTAGGCAAAGAACTTGAGCTCTTTAGCATTGAAGAAGAAGTAGGTCCTGGGCTTATCCTTTGGCACCCTAAAGGGGCTTTGGTACGCAAAATTATTGAAGACTTCTGGAAAGAAGAGCATTTGAAGAGGGGCTACGAGTTGGTAGTAACACCGCATATTGCCAGGCGGCATCTTTGGCAAATTTCAGGCCACCTTGATTTTTATGCGGAAAACATGTTTGCCCCCATGAAGATAGACGAAGTTGAATACCAGCTTAAGCCCATGAATTGCCCCTTTCACATTTTGATTTATAAAAGCCGCCGCCGCAGTTATCGGGAGCTTCCCATAAGATGGTGTGAGCTTGGCACCGTTTATCGCTACGAAAGAAGCGGTGTGCTTCACGGGCTTATGCGGGTGAGAGGCTTTACCCAGGACGATGCCCACATCTTTTGCCGTGAAGATCAGCTTGAAGAAGAAATATTTAAGTGCCTTGATTTAACGGTTTATTTCTTGAGTACTTTTGGTTTTAAAGAGTATCAGATTTTTCTTTCCACCAGGCCGGAAAAGTATGTGGGAGACGAAGCCATCTGGGAAAAGGCCGAAGGGGCCCTGCGTAAAGCCCTTGAAGACAAAGGCCTTGCTTATGAGATAGACCCGGGTGAGGGAGTTTTTTATGGTCCAAAAATAGACATCAAAATCAAAGACATCCTTGGCCGTTTCTGGCAATGTTCAACCATTCAGGTGGACTTTAATATTCCTGAGCGTTTTAATTTGACTTATATCGGTGAAGATAACCAGCGCCATCGGCCTATTATGATTCACCGGGCGCTTCTCGGTTCTCTTGAACGCTTTTTCGGGGTGCTTATTGAGCATTATGCCGGGGCTTTTCCCGTATGGCTGGCCCCTGTCCAGGCTATTATCATAACAGTGGCAGACCGCCATATTCCCTTTGCAGAGCGGATCTTTGAAAGGCTTAAAGGGGCAGGCATTAGAGTTAAGCCCGACTTTCGTAATGAAAAACTTGGCTTCAAGATTCGCGAGGCTCAGCTGCAAAAGATTCCTTATATGATTATCATAGGCGATAAAGAACTTGAGAATGAGGCCTTGACTATCAGGACCAGAAAAGGTGAAAATTTACCTTTAATGAGTGTGGAAGACTTTATAGCTAGAATAGAAGAAGAAGTCTCTGCTAAAACTTTTAATTAGGAGAAAAGGTGGCCAAAGTAGATAAGAAGAAATACAGGGTTAACGAAAGAATTAGAGCTCCAAAAGTTAGACTTATTGACGCTGACGGCAAACAGGTAGGTATCGTGTCCCGGGAGGAGGCCTTAAGGCTTGCTGAAGAACAGGGGTTAGACCTGGTGGAAATTGCCCCGCAGGCTGATCCTCCTGTCTGCCGTATTATGGACTACGGCCAGTTTCTTTATCAGCAGGCCAAAAAGGCCAAAGAGGCCAAAAAGAAACAGGCCGTGGTAGAGGTGAAAGAAATAAAAGTCAGACCTAAAACTGATACCCATGACCTGGAAACCAAAATAAGGCACATAAAACGCTTTTTAAAAGACAAAAATAAGGTTAAAATTCGGGTTTTCTTCAGGGGGCGTGAGATAACTAAACCTGAACTTGGCATGGAAGTGCTTAAGAAGATTCTTGAGGCGGTGGAAAACGAAGCCCAGGTGGAGATGAAACCGCGTATGGAAGGCCGCCAGATGATAATGATTTTAGGCCCTAAAAAGAATTAAAACATAAGATAAATATCCAAGGAAGGTGAAAACATGGGAAAGGTTAAAATGAAGACCAATCGTTCGGCAGCTAAGCGCTTTAAGGTTACCGGAAAGGGGAAGGTGCTACACTTTAAGGCTGGGAAAAGCCATCTTTTGCGTAAGAAAACCCGTAAGCGTAAGCGGCACCTTAAAAAGCCTACTATTCTTTCGCCAGCCAACCTTTCAGCGGTAAAGCGCTTAATTCCTTACAAGTTCTAAAGGAGGAGACCTAAAATGCCTAGAGCCAAAGGTGGACCGAAGACCAGGAGAAGACACAAAAAATATATAAAAATGGCCAAGGGTTACTGGGGCCAGCGGAAAAATTGTTTTCGTCGGGTGCGTGAGACGGTAGAACGGGCCTTGGTTTATGCCTATCGTGACCGTCGTCAGCGCAAACGCGATTTCAGGAGACTCTGGCAGGTTAGAATAAACGCTGCGGCGCGGCTTCACGGTATGAATTACAGCCGTTTTATGGGCGGCCTTAAGAAGGCGGGCGTTGAGCTTGACCGCAAGGTTCTGGCTAACCTGGCCGTTACTGAGCCAGAGGATTTCAAAAAGCTAGTTGAGCTTGCGGCTTCTAAGTGGCAATAACCATGGATGAAAAAGAGCTAAAGAGCTTACGCGATAAGGCTTTAGCTGAAATTAAAAGTGCAAAAGATGAAAGGGCCCTTGAGGCCGCGAGGGTTAAGTTTCTGGGGCGCAAAGGGGAGCTGACCCAGGTCTTGAAATCTATTGCGAAGCTCCCCCCGGAGCTTAAACCGGTTATAGGTAAGCTTGCCAACCAGATTAAGAAAGAACTTGAAGAGGCCTTAAAAGAGGCCCAAGAAGCCCTAAAAGCCCGTAAAGAAAAGGTCCTTCCAGGGGTTGATTTGACTCTTCCTGGAAGGCCTTATCTCCTTGGTAAGCTTCATCCCATAACTCAGGTAATGGAAGAACTTTGTGAGATATTTTTACGCATGGGCTTTTCCATTGCTACTGGGCCTGAAGTTGAGCTTGATTATTATAACTTTGAGGCCTTAAACATCCCTGAAGACCATCCGGCGCGAGACATGCAGGCCACTTTTTATCTGGAAAATGGCCTTCTTTTACGCACGCATACTTCTCCCATTCAAATCCGCACCATGGAGAGGGAAAAACCGCCTTTGCGGATAATTGCTCCCGGGAAGGTCTATCGCTGTGACTCCGATGTTACCCATACGCCTATGTTCCACCAGATAGAAGGCCTTATGGTGGATAAAGACGTCTCTTTTGCGGATTTGAAAGGCATATTGACGATTTTTGCTCAAGAGACTTTCGGTGAGGAGACACGCGTTAGATTTCGGCCGAGTTATTTTCCCTTTACTGAGCCCAGCGTGGAGATGGACATTAGCTGTGTTATTTGTGGGGGTGACGGCTGTCGGGTATGCGGGCAAACAGGCTGGCTTGAGATTCTCGGGGCGGGAATGGTTCACCCCAATGTTTTCCGGGCGGTGGGTTATGACCCTGATGAATGGGTGGGCTTTGCCTTTGGCCTGGGAGTGGAACGCATTGCCATGCTCAAATTTGGCATAAACGACATCCGTCTTTTCTACGAAAATCACCTCCGTTTTCTGGAGCAGTTCTGATGCTACATCCTGTTTTTCTACCCTTTAGTGAAGAACAACTATTATTACATTTCGCTGATGTTAACATAAATGGTAAATGTCAGAAGAATATTAAGCACCTGGAATACTATAAACGCAGTATCAAAAGATATGACGAATTTTTAAAGAAAGATATTGATAGAAAGGGAAAGCCGTTAAATGAAATAAAACTTCCCTGTCAGATAGAAAAAGATGAAAGGTTTTGGATTGCAAATTGCATGATGAATATTTTTTACAGTAATACAAGAAGTCAAGAGCTTATAAGTCTTTTCAGTAAAGCTTATGGGGAAATACCTCCCTTTAAAGAAGAAAATACCTGGGAAGAATGTTTTGAGGGTGAGCTTTACCTGTTTTTTGAAGTTAATTTACCCTCTCCCCCGGCCTACAAAAAGTGGCTTAAAGAAAACTTAGAACAAAGACAAATTATTACTTATATTCTTGATAGTGCGGTAGGCAAAAAAAATCTTGAAGGGGCGACTAATATAGATGCTATGATTTTAAATGCTAATAATGGTTTTGCTGTCATTATTGAAGCAAAAGTATTATCTGATATATCTTGTCAGACTACTTTTGATGCTTTACGTAACCAGATTGCTAGAATTATTGATGTTATGTTAGAAAAAAATGATAATCTATGTTGTCCCTTAAACAAAAGAAATCCTAAAAAGACATTATTTTTACTTATTACCCCCAAAATTTTCAAAAATAATCCTACTAGCCGTTTATACGGCTACAAATTAACTGAGTACAAAAACAGATTAGATACTTTGTTAAATGAGTTTCCATATAGAGATAGCCAAGAGATAAAAAAACTACCTGATAAACTTGGCTGGCTTACCTGGGAAGACTTTAATGAAGTAAACCAAAATTGTTGTCCTTGGCTAAATTAGCATTTTATGCTTCTCTTTAGAAAGAATTGTTTTTTTAAGAGATTTGTGCAAGAGATTTCTATAAAAGAATTAACTCATTGGAGCAGTTCTGATGCTGGTACCATATAACTGGCTCAAAGAATGGGTAAAGGTATCTCTTTCTCCGAAAGAACTGGCTGAGCGCCTTACGTTGACTGGCCTTGAGGTTGAAGGTGTTTATAACGCCTATGAAGACCTTGAGGATGTAAAAATAGTAAAGATTGTAGCGGTAAAGCCTCATCCTCAGGCGGATAAGCTTGCCGTCTGTCAGGTTTCTGATGGTGCGCAGGAATATCAGGTGGTTTGTGGGGCGCCCAATGTAAGGGTAGGGCTTAAGACGGCTTTTGCCCCGCCAGGAGTTATACTTTTTACTGGTAATAAGGTTTCACCAGCAGAAATTAGAGGTGTGTCTTCTCAAGGCGTGCTTTGTTCAGCTTACGAATTAGGTATAAGTGGTGACCATTCCGGGATAATAGAGCTGGCGGAAGATGCTCCCCTGGGCCAGTCAGTGGTAAAGTTTTTAGGTTTAGATGAACCGATACTTGAAGTAGCTGTCACTCCTAACAGGGGAGATTGTCTTTCCATCCTGGGTCTTGCGCGCGAAGTGGCTGCTCTTTGTGAGACCACTTTTAAAAAGCCTGAACTTCCCAGGCTTCCTTTAGGAGAGGAAATTTTTTTAGAAACAAATGTTATCATAGAGGTTCCTGAGCTTTGCTATCGCTATGCAGGCCGCCTTATTAAAAATGTAGAAGTTAAAGAAAGCCCTTTTGAGATCCAGAAAAAGCTCTGGCTCTGTGGCCTGCGCCCTATCAACAATGTGGTTGATGTTACCAACTACGTTCTTCTTGAGCGTGGCCAGCCCCTTCACGCCTTTGACTTTGACCTGCTTGAAGGCCGAAGAATAATCGTGCGTCTGGCCCGCGAGGGAGAAAAAATTCTTACTCTTGATGGCGTAGAGCGCAAGCTTGACTCTAAGACCATGGTGATAGCCGATGCGGTAAGGCCGGTTGCCATTGCTGGTATTATGGGAGGCGAAGAAACAGCAGTTACGGAAAAGACGAAAAACGTTTTCCTTGAGGCTGCCTGGTTTAATCCCTCAAGCATAAGGCTTACCAGCCAGCGCTTAAGGCTTTCTTCTGATAGCTCTTATCGTTTTGAAAGAGGCATTGACCCTGAAGGTGTTATTCCTGGGCTTGAACAGGCCGCCCAGATGATAAAAGAATTTACCGGAGGAGAGATAATCTCTGGGCGGATAGACGAATATCCCAAACCTTATGTACCTAGAGAAATCAGTCTTTCTCAAAAGAAGCTAAGCCTTTACTTAAAAATAGACCTTGAGCCCGAAAAAGTAACTCATATCCTTGAAAGAGTGCAGGTTAAGGTTGAAAAGGGTATAGACGGCTTTATTTGCACACCACCTTCCTATCGGCATGATATAGCGCTTCCTGAAGACCTTATTGAAGAAGTGGCAAGACTTTACGGTTATGACCGTCTGCCGGTAAGTGTGCCCAAAGCTGAAATTGCCGGGAAGCCCCCCAGTAAATTTGAAAAGGTGGCTGCCAAGACCCGCTATTTTATGACAGCTTTAGGGCTTTATGAAGTGATAAACTATAGTTTTATTTCGCCAAAATTTTTAGAACTTCTTGGCTTTTCTTCTGAAGACCCACGGGCTAATCCCCTGAAGTTGGCCAATCCCCTTTCAGAAGAGCAGTCTGTGATGAGAACCACTCTGGTTCCAGGCCTCTTGCAAACAGCCCAAACAAATATTTTTAGGGAGCACCCTACGGTAAAAGTGTTTGAGCTTGGGCGGGTATTTTTCCCTAAAGAAGGCTCTTCTTTACCAGATGAAAAGTATCGCCTGGCGGGAGTGCTAACAGGAGAAGCATCACCTCTTTCCTGCTTTCGCTCTGAGAGGAAGTTTGACATTTTTGATGTGAAAGGGATTCTTGAAACTTTCTTTAATGAGCTGGGGCTAAAGGGAGTGTCTTTTAAGCCAGGGAGTGAAGAACCTTTTCTTTGGCCAGCCCTTAGTCTTACGGTTAAACTCTCCGATAAGAACATCGGCTTTTTAGGGGCCTTGCGTCCTGGCATTCTTGAGAAGCTAGATATCTCTCAAGAGATTTTTCTCTTTGAGCTTGACTTTGATGTGCTTATTGAGAAGGCCTCTTTTGAGAAAAAGTTTGTCCCTCTACCCAAGTTTCCCGCTACCAGCCGGGACCTGGCCTTACTTTTGCCTGACGGAGTCCCGGTAGCCGAGATTCTTGCTTTTGTGGCTGATAAGGAGATCCCCTATCTTGAAAAGGTCTCCGTGATAGACGTTTACAAGGGTAAAGGCATTCCTGAGGGGAAAAAGAGCCTCACCCTTCGTTTTGTTTACAGGGCCTCATCGCGCACCCTTACCGATGAGGAAGTAAACGAAATTCAGGAAAAAGTCACTCAAGATATTTTAAAACAGTTTCAGGCAACTCTAAGATGACAGTTACCAAGAAAGACCTGGCTTTATACCTGCACGAAAACCTTGGTTTTTCTGTTCGCAGTATGGGGCAGGTGGTGGATAAATTATTTGAAGAAATGAAACTTGCCCTTGAACGCGGAGAAAAAGTAAAAATAGTAAAATTTGGCCAGTTTACGCCTTACAAACGGCCTACGCGTAAGGGAGTAAACCCTAAAGACGGAGCACCCATACTGATTGAAGGGAAAAAGACGGTAGTTTTTTACCCCAGCAGCACCCTTAAAAAACTCATAAATGAAGAATGAAAAGGCAGTTAAAGGTAAGCGTTACTATACCATTGGCGAGGTAGCCCGCCTTTTAGACCTTGAGCCCCATGTCTTGCGCTTCTGGGAAAAAGAATTCAAACGCTATATAAAACCTTTTCGTTTAGCTGGCCGCAGGCTTTACCCTCCAGAGCAGGTAGAGGTTTTTAAGAAAATAAAAACTTTGCTTTACGATGAAGGTTATACTATCGCGGGAGCTAAAAAAAGGCTTTCTTCTAAAAAAGACTCTAACGAAGAGCTCAGGAAAGTTTTAGCTGAAGTTAGAAATGAGTTGATTTGTTTATATAAACTTTTAGACAAATCCTGACCTTACGCTTGTCCTTTTTAAAAAGGTGTTTATTTTCTTCAAAAAATAGAAAGGAGTCCGGAAATGAAAGTCATATTTGCTATTGGGAGACCTATTCGCTTGTCTGCCGGTTTTTTGGAGCCAGAGGAAAAAGGCGAACTTCTTATGAAAGAAGAAGTTGACCTTGATGAAGGGGTTTCAGGAAAAAGCCTTTTTGATTTTAACGATTATTTTGAAGAATTTGGTATTGACTTTGATTCTTTAGAAGATTTTGAGGGAAAAGGTATTCTGGGGTTAGATATTGATATCTTGAAAAGACAGGCTGTTTATCTCCCTTTCAGGCTCCCTAAAAAAGGAGATTTATTGTTATTTAAGCGTTTTTTGATAAGTGACGAAGAATTTGGAGCCAAATTTATTTTCCCTTACGAGGACGTGGAAACTTCTAGATTGATTCCTCTGGTTTTTGATTTTGGAGATTTCTGCGGAGCAGAGAGCTTATTGGTGGGTTTTTTCTATGTTAAAGATGGGGAAAACCTCGATAGCGTACGTGAGTTTTTAAATGTAGAACTTAAAAAAGTTCCTAGAGGTAAAGAGCCTTTGTTTTTAAAAGAGTTAGAAGCAGCTTTAACTGAAGGGAGGATTCCATTTGGCTCAAAGATTCCGGGTAGCTTATCTTTTCACCCCGCGGTTCCTCTTGAAGCAGAATTTGAAGAACACTATGAAGCCTTGATTGTGGAAAACAGAAGAGAAGAGATTGAATGCTATTCTCTTGAAATTAAGACTGAAAGAGAAATCATAGAAGTTTAATTGTTTTTTATGAGACCTTTTGCAAATTCTAAAACATCATATTGAGAACGCCACGGCGAACGTGACGGCTCGCAAGAGAGTTTGCTTCGCTTAACCTGAGATTGCTTCGGCCTTTGACGGGGCCTTGCAATGACAGGGTAAAAGAAGAGGCTCGCATGATAAGCTCATTTGTCACTGCGAGGAGATCCCTCGTTTCACATTTCGTTAAAAATTAAAAAATTTTAAAAAAAGCCGAAAATTAATTCTTTAAGGAGCTAATTATATTAAATTAATATAGATTTTTCTTGACTATAAAATATTTCTGGATATATCCTACCAAAAAAGTATAAAGGGAGGGAGAAAATGAAAATTTGGCTTTTCTGTTTTGTTCTTTTATGGACTTTTCCGATTTGGGCGTCAGAAGAGGAACTTCGCTTTCCATCTAAGCCTATAGACGACTTACAAACTTTTATTAAAACTTACAGTTCTGAACGATGTGCTGACTGTCACGAAGATGTTTATAAGCAGTGGAAAGAATCTTATCATTCGCGTTCAATGGTTTCTTCTATCAAAGGTATAACAAATTTTTTTCTGGTAGGTGTCCCCAAAGAGTGGGAAAAAGAGCTTACAAAAAAAGAGATTTTGAAATGTCTGGATTGTCATTTGCCTCAGATTAAGTATGCCACCGAGAGGCTGGCAATAGAAATAGCTGAACTTATGATTACAGCTAGAAAGGCCAAAGGGGCTGAAAAAGAAAAGGCCATAGCTACCTTATCCAAACTGAATCTTTCGTGTTACGGATGTCATAATATTAAAGTAGCCAGTTCTGCTCCAGGGATTACAGGAGAAATAGACCCTAATGTTATTTATACCGCTAACGAAGATGTAGAGGCTGAACATGAAACTGATTATCATCCAGCGCTTAAACGGTCAGTTTTTTGTATGCAGTGTCACGGTGTTTACCATGCCCCTGATGGTGAAAGTATTTATTGTAATACCCTTTCCAGAAGCTATGCTGACAACTATTTAGGCCAGGGTGGTCGTAAAAGTTGTCAAGAGTGTCATATGTATCAAAAGAATCGTGGGCACCGCATGCCAGGTGGTCATGACTTGGAAATCGTAAAAGAGGGTATAGAGCTTCAAGCAGAGATACAGGGTTTCCGCTACGGTGTTGGTAAATGGGTGCCAGCTGTTAACGTAGAGGCCTTCTTAACCAACAAAGCCGGCCATCGTGTTCCTGATGGCTGACTCTGGTCTGGCAAGGTGGTCCTGGAAGTGATCGCCAAAGATATGGATTCTGGCAAAGTTCTTCACCAGGAAAAACGTAACTATTTTGAAATAGGCTTAGATTTAGACGGCTTTATGAGATATGGTGCCTGGCAAATAAAAGAAATCATAGACTTGACTCTTCAACCCCTAAAAACTCAACATGAAAGATTCTTCTTTACACTGGATAAAGGTGTTAACAAAGCAGAGATAGAGGTAAATGTTTATTATTATATCAGTGGAAAAAAGGGAGACCTTATCCATCAAGCAAAGAAAGTGATTGTTTTCCCAGAGTTAGAATAAATGAAAGGCGGCAGGCTTTGAGCCTGCCGCTTTGTTTACTGGCGCAAACGTTCGGCAATTAGCTGGGCTACCCGTTCTCCTGAAAGGAGCATTCCCCCAAAGATAGGCCCCATGCGATAGGCACCAAAGGTTGCGTTAGCGGCCATCCCTGCCACAAAAACGCCAGGATAAACTTCTCGCGTATAATCAACCGTTAGGTTCTCAGCCACCTCTGCCCACATGGATTTTTCTCCCATGACTTTGCCTGTCTCCGTATTTAACTTGGCCCCAAGTTTTTTCTGCATTACCTGGAGGACGGCAGTTTCGTGCCCGGTGGCCTCTACCACGTATTTGGCTTTTACTGCCAGAGGGTCAACGTGGAGGCCGGCAATCTCTGTAGCGCTCCAGTTAAGCACCAGACCAACTACCCGATTATCTCTTACCATTACATCTTCAACCATGATGAGGTTGAAGATTTTGGCTCCGGCCTGAACGCTCTTGGCGGCCAGGATACAGGCCACTTCCACCGCATCGGCAGTATAATATTCACCACCGTTCCAGGGTTCCGTTCGCACGCCTATTTCTTTCAAAAGACGGGCTCCTTCTTCCTGTACTACGATTTCGTTGAACATCATGCCACCGCCCCAGATGCCACCGCCGATGCTTAAGCGCCTTTCAAAAACCGCCACCTTAAACCCCTCGCTAGCCAGCTTGTAAGCAGCCATAAGCCCAGAGGGGCCAGCTCCGACAACCGCAACGTCCATTTCTAAATAGTCAGTAAGTTTCTTGAAATAACGTTCAATAATTGCTCGGCTGATTTTGATTTCATCAAGAGCCATCTATGTTCCTCCTATTCTATAGTTTTTAAGTAGGATTACTTTAATAAAAAAATGGCGTCTATCAAGAAAATACTTCCACAATTTTTAGATTTAAATCTACTGCTGGGGCAGAATGAGTGAGTCTTCCAATTGAAATTATATCTACTCCGGTTTCAGCGATTTGGCGAACATTTTCGAGCCTTACTCCCCCTGAAGCCTCAAGTATAACTGAAGGATTTAGGCTGCGGGCCAATTTTACTGCTTCTTTAAGGGTTTTGAGATCCATATTATCAAGAAGCAGGGCCTGGGCCCCGGCTCCAATGGCTTCTTTAATTTCATTTAGATTGCTCACTTCCACTTCTATAAGGTAAACATGAGGCAAATATTCTTTGGCCCGTTTTATGGCCTCTTTTACTGAACCGCAGGCCTTTATATGGTTGTCTTTTATTAAAACCCCGTCCGAAAGGCCAAAGCGGTGGTTTCGGCCACCGCCACAGAGAACTGCATACTTTTCAAGGACTCTAAAGCCAGGAAGAGTTTTTCTGGTGTCCACAATTTTTACCGGAAGCCCTTTTACTTTTTCCACAAATTTTTGGGTATAAGTGGCAATACCCGAGAGATGCTGGATAAAATTGAGGCAAACTCGTTCTCCTTTAAGGATAGAGGTAATTTTACCCCGGACTTCAGCAACAATTTCACCCTTTTTAACTTTTTCTCCATCCCGTTTTAAGGGAATAAAGACAAGGCCTGGGTCAACTTCTTCAAATACGAGCCTAGCCACAGGGAGGCCACAAATTATTAGCTCTTCTTTAGCCCGCACCCATCCTTTTCCCCTCTTACGTGGAGGAATAAGGGTGTCAGTGGTGACATCACCGTGCCCAAGGTCTTCTATAAGGGCATTTTTTATAAAATCTCTATAAAGCAAAGGATGAGGTGGCACAGGAAACATTTTACCCCCGTCAAATTTATGACAGAAAAAAATTGACACTACTTACCTTTCAAAGTTATTTTGTTTGAGAAGTTATGCAAGTCCAAAGAGGGGTTTTTTATGAGGGAATCTATTTTAGTGGTTGATGATAACCAGTTAGAAGCAGATCTTTTAGCAGAGTTTTTACAGCAGGAAGGCTTTCAAGTAGATGTAGCCTATAATGGTGAAGAGGGTATTGCTCGTTTAGGAGAGGTTTTTTATGACGTGGTGATTACTGACCTTGCCATGCCTAAAATAACAGGCCTTGAAGTGCTTGAATATATTGTAGAGCATTCCCCTGAAACTATCTGCATTATCCTTACTGGCCAGGGAAGTATTAAAAGTGCCGTAGAGGCCATTAAAAAGGGAGCTTATGAATATCTCACCAAACCTGTTGCTTTTGACGAACTTTCTTTGACCTTAGAAAAGGCCCTTGAGACCAGGCGTCTCAGGCGTGAAAATGAATACTTGCGGCGCAAACTCTGGCAGGAAAGTGGCTATGGGGAAATTATAGGAAAGAGCAAATCCATGCGCCAGGTTTTTGCTCTTATTGAAAAAGTAGCGGATACTGACGCCACGGTTTTAGTTCTTGGAGAATCTGGTACGGGTAAAGAACTGGTAGCCAGAGCCATTCACGCTGCCAGTAGCCGGCGAGAAGGGCCTTTTATACCAGTAAACTGCGGGGCTATTCCTGAAGAGTTGCTTGAGTCTGAGCTATTTGGCCACGAAAAAGGGGCTTTCACTGGTGCCATAAAGACTCGCATTGGCCGTTTTGAGCTGGCCCATGGTGGGACTATTTTTCTTGATGAGATTGCTGAAATGAGCCCTAAACTCCAGGTGAAACTTTTGCGCGTGCTCCAGGAAAGGGCCTTTGAAAGGGTGGGAGGTACCCGTTCTATAAAAGTGGACATAAGAGTTATAGCGGCCACTAATAAAGACCTACAAAAGGAAGTAAGAGAAGGCCGTTTCAGAGAAGACCTATACTATCGTCTAAACGTAATACCTATAGAACTTCCTCCTTTAAGGGAAAGAAAAGAAGATATTCCTCTTTTAATAGAGCATTTTTTAGCGCGCTTTAATCGGCAAAAAAAGCGCAATATCAGAGGCCTTTCCAAGGAAGCTATGGAATGCCTGATGAAATATCACTGGCCAGGAAACGTGCGAGAGCTTGAAAACGTTATTGAAAGAATGGTTATTCTTGCCAACGGAGAACAGTTAACCTTAGAAGATGTCCCCGAATATATCCTTGAACAGTCACAGTTTAGTTGTAGTTCCAATGTTCAAGATTTTGACATCCCTGAAGAAGGTATTCACCTGCCTGAACTGGTGGCAGAATTTGAGAAAAAACTTATTATAAAGGCCCTTGAAAAAACAGGCTGGGTCAAAAATAGGGCAGCTAAACTTCTTCATATCAACCGCACCACTTTGATTGAAAAGATGAAAAAGCAAAAAATTACCCGCCCCACCGCACACTAGTGTCAAATTTTTGGCAAGGTATCTTAGGGTATATCTAGATTTTTGCCCTTCTAGTAAGGCTCCTGGCTTCTTCTTTTTATAAAACTTTTCGGCACAAGCTTTGCAAAAGTTTAAAGCGATGAGATTTTTGCTTTTATGCGTATGCTGGGGATTCTTTATCACTCAGGCCATAGCGGCCCAGGAGGCCCTTTTGTGGTATCAGCAGGCCAAAACTTTATATCAGGAAGGCAATAGCCAGGGGGCCCTTGCCCTTCTAGAAGAGCTTGAGCGCCGTTTCCCTAAAGAACGAGTTGTTATAGCCAGGGGCAGGATTCTTGCGGCAGAAATTTATGCATCTCAGGGAAAATATCAGAAAGTTATAGAGCTTCTCACACCTCTGCTTAAAGAGACAGATCTAACTCCAAGGGCCTACCTTTTGCTGGCCAGGAGCGCAGAGGCCCTAGGATTAAACAGTGAAGCACTGCTTTATGTACGCCTTCTTAAGACCAAATTCCCTGAGGCCCAAGAGATTTGCGGTGGCGACATCGTAGCGGCCAAGGTCTTTTACAAACGAAAACTTTATGACAGGGCTGAACGCCTGGCTGAAAGAGTTTTAACCACTGAGAATTGTTCTATTGATACCAAAGCCGAGGCTTCATTTTTGTTGTTCAGGCTTAATAAGCCTGATAAGGTGGTGACTTTTTTAGAAAAAAACCCCAGGGCTAAGGCCTTTTTACCTGAAGTTTTAAAAGAACTTGCCCTATATCATTTGAAACAAGGTAAATTTAAACAAGCGGAAGAGGAAATCTATGATTATCTAAATTTTTCTGGTCGCGAAAAAGAGGCCCCCCCGCTCCTTTGGGCCCTGGCTGAGGCCTTATTTAAACAAAAGAAATACAAAGAAGCGCGGCGTATTTACGAATTGATTTTGACTTCCTGGCCCTCGGCCAAGCAAGCCCTTTTTGCTAAATTCAGGCTTTATGAGATGCGCTATCTCTTTGAAGAGAAAATAGGCCATGTTAACCCCCAAACCAGAAATATTCTATTGAATGTAATTTTGGTCCTTAAAAGGGATTATCCAGAGGCCCCTTTAACTGAAGAAGCTCATGCCTTAGAAATAAAGCTCCTTTTAGAAGCAAAGAAAATTTCTCAGGCTTTAGAAAGCGCCTGGGCGTTTCTTAAAAAATATCCCGAATCTCCCTATTTATCCCGGGTGTTTCCTGTTTTATGTAAGGCCTCTTCTCTTTTTGAACAAAATCTCCTGGGGAAAAAGGACTATCAGGGCCTTATTTTATTTTTTAACGAACATAAACAGGAGCTTGAAAAGGCCAGCTGTGGTTTGAGCTTTTACTGGGCTGCTCAGGCTTATCTTTCCCTTAATTTAGAAACCGAAGCCCGTTTGACCTTATTAAAGGGAGTATTACTGTCTCTTCCCGATGTCTGGGAAAAGGATTTTAAACTCACCCTGGTGGATTTGCTCTTAAAAGATGAAGAATACGAGCTTTCCCTTAAATTTTTAAAAGAGCTCGGGGAAAAGTATAAAGAAATCAACCAAAATCCCTACTATCTCTATCTCTTGGGGCGGCTTAATAAAGAGACCGGCAAACTGATTGAAGCTTTAGAGTTTTTAAAAAGGGCCTATAAGCTTGCCGTCACCCCTGAAATAAAAGCAAAAATCCAGAAAGACTATCTTGAAAATCTTATCATTCTCGGGCGTTATGAAAAGGCCTTTAGCCTTTTGCAGGAAGCTTCAAAAGTTGACCTTGAGCTTGCCAAGGCCCTTGTTACCCGAACTCTAAAAGAAGAAAAGTATTTGATTGCGCAAAAAGTCCTTTCTTTTCTCCGTAAAAAATTTCCTGAAGATAGAGAACTTTTGTGGCTTGAAGGGCTTCTCTGGGAGCGCTTAGGTGAGCCAGAAAAGGCTTTTGGTATCTGGCAAAAACTGGCCAAAGGGAATGATGTTTATGCTCAGCTGGCCTCATCCCTGCTTAAGGAAGAAAAACTTATAGAAGAAGCGCGAAAAGAGATTTACTGATGCCTGAGGCGGTTTTGCTACTGGATAAAAAAGAAGAAGATTTAAGGCCTCTTAGCGAGCGGCTGATGGAAAGGGGGCTTATTCCCTATTGGGCCTATACACCCGATGAGGCTTTTTATATCCTGGAAGAAAAAGATATTGCTGCAGTGGTGATAAACCTTGAAAACGAAGATTTTGGCCGTTTAAAGATATTGAAAGAATTAACTTCTTTGGCTCCGTTGGTTCCAGTTATTCTTCTGGCCTCTGAAGCCAACCTTGAAGAAGCCGTGCAGGCTATCAAGCAAGGAGCAGCTGATTATCGGCTTCTTTCAACGGACCCCGACCTTTTAACTGAGATTGTCTTAAAAATAAGACGCGCTTATGAAATCCCTGAAGGAAGTTTTATTACTGCTAATCAGCGGCTCAAGTTGCTTTTGGCTCGTTTAAAAGAAGTGGCCAAAAGTAAGGCCACCGTGCTTATCACGGGTGAGTCGGGTACTGGCAAAGAGGTTCTCGCAAGGTTTATTCACGAAAATAGCGATAGAGCCAGAGGGCCTTTCATTGCCATTAATTGTGCTGCTTTACCGGAACATCTCCTGGAATCAGAACTATTCGGCTATGAAAAAGGGGCTTTCTCCGGGGCCTTTACCAGAAAACTTGGCAAGTTTGAGCTGGCAAACGGCGGGACCATCCTTCTTGACGAAGTAACAGAGATGCCTCTTGCGCTTCAGGCCAAGCTTTTGCGGGTGCTCCAGGAAGGGGAGGTGGATCGTCTTGGTGGAGCTTACCCTGTAAAAATAGACGTGAGGGTTATAGCCACCACTAACCGTGATGTGCAGGCCTTAATCAACCAGGGCCGATTTAGAGAAGACCTTTATTTTCGCCTTAACGTTATACCGGTAGAAATTCCCCCTTTGCGTGAACGTCCTGAAGACGTAAGGCTTCTTGCCCAGAAATTTTGCGAAGAATTTGCCAAAAAGTATAACCGTCCGGTTAAGGGTTTTGCCGAAGGGGTCATTGAAAAATTAGGTCAGTATTCCTGGCCTGGCAACGTGCGAGAGCTTAGGAACCTAGTTGAACGGGCGGTGCTTCTGGCCCAGGGGCCATGGATAACGATTCAAGATGTATTTCCTCAACCCTTGGGGAGCAAAAAAGAAGGTTTGCCTTTAAAGCCGCTACGAGAGGTAGAACGGGAAATGATTATGAAGGCCTTACGTGCCGCTAATGGAAACCGGACAAGGGCGGCAGAGATGCTCGGTATAAGCGTGCGCACCCTTCGCAATAAACTCCAAATTTATCGTGAAGCAGGGCTTATTTAGGAGGCACTATGATTGGGGTAAAACTTTTCGGTAAGACCTGGCAGGTGGTTTCAGAGGCCCTAAAATTAAGGCTTACGCGGCATGAGGTCATTTCAGCCAATATTGCCAACGTGGATACCCCTGGTTACAGGCGTAAGGACGTTCCTTTTGAAAAGGTTATGGCTGCTTACCTTAAAGGTTCGCCACCCTTAAAAGTTACCAACCCCAGGCATATTAAACCGGGTCTTGCTCCTGACGGTGGTGTCCCCTTGATAGAAGAAGAGCCTCCAGTTGAAGGCACGCCCAATAACGTGTCACTTGAGCAGGAAATGGCCAAGCTTTCAGAGAACAATCTTATGTATCAGGCCACTGTTCAGGCTTTGATGAAAGAAATTGAGCTTTTGCGAGAAGCCATAACCGAAGGAGGTAAGAGATAATGAAGTTATTAACCGCTTTGCGTCTGGCTTCAAGTGGCCTTTCGGTTCAGAGCTTACGTTTAAATGTTTCAGCCATGAATCTTGCCAATGCTGAGGTCACTCGCACCCTTACCGGAGAACCCTATAGAGCCCAAAACGTGGTGCTAACAGCTGCGAATCTACCTGAAAAAATCAGTGGAAGCCTGGATGAGATAGACCTTAAGCTAGCTATTCCAAAGGTTACAGCCATTGTGGAAGACCAGAGTCCTTTTAGAGAAGTGTATGACCCCTCTCACCCTGATGCCGACGAAAAAGGGATAGTACGTTATCCCAACGTAGATGTATTGACTGAGATGATAGAACTCCTTTCAGCTTCAAGGGCTTATGAAGCCAATCTCTCGGTGGTTTCGGTTACTAAATCCATGGCCTTAAAAACCCTTGAGGTACTCAAATAGGGGAGGGCGCTATGAAAATTAACGGCTTGGGAAACCCTTACGGCCTGAAAAATTTACCTGTCCAAAAGGAGCCTGCTACCAAGGGGAATTTCATGGAACTCCTTAAGCAGGAGGTAGCCTCAGTTGATGCCGCGCAAAAGGTGGCGGCGGAAAATCTCAGGGCCTTTGCCGCTGGAGAAAACCCTGACCTTATGGCCTTAACCCTTTCTCTTACCAAGGCAGACCTATCTTTTCGGTTCTTGCTCCAGGTGCGCAACAAAGTGCTTCAGGCCTATGAAGAAGTTATGCGAATGCAACTTTAACGGAGGATAAAAATGGCTTTTCCTGCCCCGAGAGAAGTTTTAAATCAGCTTAAGGAACTCTGGCAGGGACTTTCCCGTGAGCAACGTCTGGCCGCCATAGGGACGGTGTTACTGGTAACCCTTGGCCTGTTAGGTATGATTTATTACGCCAATCGCACTGATTGGGGCCTTCTCTACAGAGGTCTTCCTGAGGACCGGGCGGCCCAGGTTATAGAGTTTCTTAAACAGGAGAAGATTCCCTATAAGGTAGAAGGAAACGGGGCCATAAAAGTGCCTAAAGACAAAGTGCCAGAGGTCCGCATGGCCCTTGCCAGTCATGGGATATTGACTCCGGATGTAACGGGCTTTGAAATATTTGACAAGAATCAACTGGGAGCTACGGATTTTCTGCAAAGAGTAAATTACCAGAGGGCCCTTGAGGGCGAACTTGCCCGCACTATCATGAGCCTTTCCGAAGTGGAGGTTGCCAGAGTCCATCTGGCTTTACCTAAAGAAAGTGTTTTTATTGAAGACGAAAAACCTCCTAAGGCCTCAGTTTTCCTGAAATTGAAAAACGGCCAGCACTTGAACAAACGAGAAGTAGAGGGAATTGTTAATCTGGTAGCCAGCGCAGTGCCAGGCCTTACCCCTGAACACATCACCGTGGTGGATACCAAAGGTCGGGTACTTTATAGACCGGAGTCTCCTGAGGAGCGCCTTGACGCTGATCAGATTGCCTACCGCAAAAAGCTGGAAGAGATCTATCAGGAAAAAATAGAATCTCTTCTGGCGCAGGCCCTGGGGCCAGGGCACGCCATTGCCCAGGTCTCTGTGGATGTGGACTTTACCAAAGAGGTCAGAAAAGAAGAAACTTACGATCCTGAAGGTATCGCCATAAGAAGTGAATTAAGTGAAGAAAGTCAGAAAGAGGGCGGAAGTGAAGGAGGAATACCGGGGGTTAAAGGAGCACTGGCTAACAAAGTAGAAGGAAATACGCAGAGTTTTTCGCAAACCCAGCGAGAACTTAAAAAAAGCCTTACCAGGAATTACGAAGTAAGTAAGGTGGTGCGTCAGCAAGAGTTTGTTCCTGGGAGTATTAAAAAGATATCAGTGGCTGTTTTGCTTGACGAAGCTGTCCTGAAAAAGGGATCTCCCAAAGGTGAGGCCCAGGCTGCTACCAGTTTGACAGAAGAACGCCTGGCCCAGGTAGAGAAACTGGTTAAAGGGGCCATTGGCTATGACCCTGACCGGGGAGACAAGGTAGAAGTGAGCGTCCTTCCCTTTGAGGGACTGGAAGAAATAAAACCAGAGTCTGCCTGGCTTTCTTACGCAGATAAATTTGCCAGACCTTTGATTGAATTCCTTGTTATACTTCTTTTCTTGCTCCTGGTTATACGGCCGGTGCTCAAGACTTTTCTCAAGCGTCTTGAACCCGAGCCAGAGCCTCTACCAGAAGAAGCCTTACCAGAAGGTGAAGAAGAAGCCCTGCCCGAAGAGGAACCCACTCCTCTGCCTCAGGAGATTGCCCTTAACATTATTCACAATCAGCCCGAGCGGGCAGCGGTGCTGGTCAAACGCTGGCTAGCAGAAGAATCAGAGGAAGAACGGCAAAAAGTCTTAAAGGAGGCTGAAGCCAATGCCCACTAAAATAGACCCTGACAATTTAACCGGTCCACAAAAGGCGGCTATTTTTCTCCTAACCATGGGAGAGGAGTTTACCGCCGAGGTCTATAAATATCTTTCAGAAGAAGAGATAAAGCGCATAGGTATAGAAATGGCAAGACTTGATTATATTCCTTCTGAGGCGGTTAAGAGGGTGCTTGATGAGGCCAACATGGAAAGCCGCGAATTACTGGCCGACCTTACCGTTTCTCCAGACGAGTTTTTACAGCAAAGTTTAGTTAAGGCTTACGGTGAAAAGGGCAAAGAGATATACGAAGAGATCCGCCAGGAGCTTGGGCCAAAAGTTTTTGAAAAGCTCCGTCGGCTGGACCCAAGAACTATTGCCAACTTTTTACGCAATGAGCATCCCCAGACTATAGCCATTATTTTGGTTCATCTTGATGCTGATTTAGCCGGCCAGGTGCTGGCTTATCTTCCAGAAAAACTGCGCAGTGAAGTGGTTTTCCGTATTGCCGAGCTTGATAAAGTTGATCCGGAAATCATTCAGGAGATAAGTACAGCACTAGAAGAAGAACTTGAAGCTGTAGGCGGTACTTTTAGCAAAAAACTTGGTGGGGTAGAAAGGGCTGCCGAAATTCTTTCCCACGTAAGTCGTGACCTTGAAGAGGAAATCCTTTCAGAAGTGGAAGAAGAAAATCCCAACCTGGCTGAAGAGGTACGCAAATATCTCTTTACCTTTGAAGACCTCCTCAAGGTGGATGATACTGCTATCCAGGCCATACTAAAAGAAATTTCTACCGAGGACTTAAAGTTGGCCTTAAAGACGGCCTCAGAAGAACTGCGTGAAAAATTCTTTAGCAATATGAGTGCCCGGGCAGCCCAGCTCCTTAAAGAGGACCTTGAAATTATGGGGCCAGTTAGAGTGGCTGATGTAGAGGCTGCTCAGCAAAATATCATCAAGGTGGCTAAACGCTTAGAACAGGAAGGAAAAATAGTCTTGGCTGTAGGGGAGGACGAGTTTGTCTAAGATAATAAAAGGCGAGAGAGTAAAAATTTTTAAGTTTTTTATGCCTGAATCCCAGGAAGAAAGCTTTAATTCTTTTGCTGAACTTTTGCCTGAAGAGGCCTGGGAGGAGATAGAAAAGACCCGTAAAGAACAAAGAGAAAAAGAAGAAGTTGAAGGACCTCCTTTAGCCAATGAAGCTGAGGCTAAGCCTGCTGGCGAGGATTTATTAGAAGAACCAGAACAAGACCCGGAGCCCTTTGATATTTCTCAGCTTTCCCTGGAAGAACTTTTAAAACATCCTGAAATTTCTAAAAAGATTGCTCATTTGGAGCAGGAGGCCTATGAAAAAGGTTTTGCCCAGGGGCAGAAAGATGGGGCGGCTCTCGGTAAAAAGCAGTACGAAACCCTTACCCATCGTCTTTCAGCCTTGCTTTCAAGCATTGAAAGAGAGATTGAAGGGCATGTTCTTGCCCTTGAACCACAGCTATTTTTAATGGTTAAGACTATAGTTTCTGAAATTATTCGCCACGAAGTAAGCCTTAATCCAGAGGTAATAAAAACTTCCTTGAGAGAGGCCCTTTCACACGTGGTTGACCAAACCCGGGTAAAAATCCATTTAAACCCTGATGATATGGAATTTATAGAAGACATAATGTTCTCGGTAAAAGAGGAATTTTCCCGTCTTAAAGATTTTGAAATTGTTCCTGATACCAATGTGGGGCGAGGGGGTTGTATTCTTGAGACAGATTTTGGCTTGATTGATGCCACCCTTGAGCGCCGCTTTAGAGAAGTTTTTGCGAGATTAAGCGATGAGGGCACCAGATCTTAGCCAATTTTTAAACCTGGTTAAAGATATAGAACCCGTCTCAGTTTGTGGCCAGGTCAAAAGGGTAGTGGGCCTGGTAGTAGAGGCTCAGGGGCCTAATGTAAGTGTAGGGGGACTTTGTGAAATAGAAGTCTCAAACGGCAAAAACATACTGGCAGAGGTGGTTGGTTTTAAAGATGAACGAGTCTTACTTATTCCTTTTGCTGACCCAAGGGGAATAGAGCCAGGTAGTAAGGTTTACTGGCGTCGTGAAAGCGGAGTAAGGGTGGGAGAAGCCCTTTTAGGACGAGTTATTGACGCTTTAGGTGAGCCTCTTGATGAGAAAAAGTTACCTCCTTTGAAACACATTTATCCCATTCATGCCGAGCCTTTAAAACCCTTTGAAAGGGCACGTATTGAAGAGCCCCTTGACGTGGGGGTTCGGGCTATAAATGCTCTTTTAACCGTAGGAAAAGGCCAGCGGATAGCCATAATGGCTGGTTCTGGGGTAGGGAAATCTACCCTTCTTGGCATGATGGCGCGCCATACCAAAGCTGACGTAAATGTTATTGCCCTTATTGGTGAACGTGGTCGTGAAGTGCGGGAGTTTCTGGAAAGAGACCTGGGAGAAGAGGGATTAAAGCGCTCAGTGGTGGTAGTAGCCACTTCTGACCAGCCCCCACCTTTAAGATTAAGGGGGGCTTATCTGGCCATGGCGGTGGCGGAATTTTTTAGAGACCAAGGAGCTGATGTGCTTCTCATGATGGATTCTTTAACCAGGTTTTGTATGGCTGGCCGTGAGGTAGGGCTTGCCATAGGAGAGCCGCCAACAGCCAGGGGATATACCCCTTCAGTTTTTGCCGCTCTACCAAGGCTCCTTGAAAGACCTGGTCCAAAGGCCGGAGGAGGAAGTATTACCGGCATATTTACCGTGCTGGTAGAAGGAGATGATTTTAACGAGCCAGTAGCTGATGCCGTGCGGTCTATTGTAGATGGCCATATTTGTTTAACCAGAGAGCTGGCTCATCAAGGGCATTATCCAGCCATTGATATTTTACAAAGTATCAGCCGGGTAATGAAGGACATTGTTTCTAAAGAACAAATAGAAGCCGCCAAGGAGCTAGTCAATATTCTCGCTATTTACCGCAAGGCAGAAGATTTAATCAATATTGGCGCCTATGTTAAAGGTAGTAATCCTCAGATAGATAGAGCCCTTAACAAAATAGAGGCTATAAACCGCTTTTTACGTCAGGGAGTAGATGAAAAAGCTGATTTTGAAACCAGCGTCAAGATGCTTAAAGAGGTGGCTAAATGAAAAAACCGACCAAGGCTCTAAAGACTCTCCTCTGGGTTAGGGAGCTCAAGGAGACCCAGGCCCAGCAGGAATTTCAAAGGGCGCAACAAGCTCTTATGGAGCTTAAAGAAATGTTAAAAGATATTACCGAAAAACCTAAAGAAATTTTTCATAAAATGGAGGGAAAAACCCTAAGTGGGGCTGACGTACAGTTATTTTATCACTATGTAGAGCAACTTTTGGAAGAAAAAGAGAGAATTGAAGGGATTCTTAGTCGTAAAAGCAAAGACGTGGAAGAACTGAGAAAAAAGGCCCTTAAAGCCTATCAGAAGCGGCGGGTGGCGGAAGTCCTATGGAACAGAGCTAAAGAAAAATATCTTAAAGAACTTCTGGAAAGTGAAATGAAGACAGTAGAAGATATTGTCATAGTGAGGAGAAGGCACCATGAAAACTTCTAAACTGATGTCTCTTGTTTTAATCCTCGCCTTCATAAAATTTATCTTGGCGGGAACGTATTTCTTTTTATTTCATCAAGGAAAATTTTCACTGGGGCTATCTGAAGCCAAAGCTGAGGCCAAGGCCAAAGTTGAAAAGGAAGATATTTTTTCCTGTCCCAAAGCCCTTTATGAAGCTTTAAGGATAGAGAAGGAACGTTTAGCCAAAGAAAAGGAGGTTTTATCACAAAAAAAAGAAAAACTTGCCCTTATGGAGAAACAAATTCAGAGGAGATTGGCGGCCCTTGAAAGTTTGAACGAAGAAGTAGAGCAGAAACTAAATGAACTGAAAACCATTAAAACTAAACGTTTTAAGCTTCTTGTAGGGGCCTATGGTAACATGAAACCATCTAAAGCCGCTAAACTATTAGAAGCAATGGAACCAGATATGGCTATAAAGATTCTTTCTGCCCTTAAGACCGAACAGGTAGCCCGTATCCTTTCAGCCATGCCACCTGAGAAAGCGGCTTCTCTGGCGGAATCTCTTTCGGGCCTTCCTCCTCGTGAGATGTAATCAAGGTGGTGACTAAAGAGGACTAGAAGGTGTCATTGTGAGGCCTTGAAAAAGGCCAAAGCAATCCCTGGCAAACTTTACTGGTATCCTTAGGTAACTTCATTATAAGGGCTTACGAAGGGACCAAACTTATTAAAGATGGTTATTTTTTAAATTCGCACTTTTATTAAAATCTCGCGGGCATTTTCTGTCATCTTAAGGCGGCTAATAAAACCTTCTATAACACCAGCCAAGGTTTCTCGGACGTATCTTTTTAAAGGAATGCGTCTCCCATTTACAAAAAGTACCGCACTAATATCTTTTCTGGTGGTTTTTATTAAATGTTCTTCAATGAAGCTCGCTATTTCTTTTATGTTTTCAAGAGAAAAGTTTTTACCATTAATTACTGGATAATCAGAAATAGAAGCAAGAAGTCCTGATACCTTTCCTTTGAGACTTTTTTCATAAAGGCCCTTTTTTAATACCTCAAGTTTGGGCAAACGGTCAATGTGGGCAAAACCATCAGCTATCACTAAATCATAGCCATCAAAAATGCGGTTTATCAAAAAGTCAAAATTTTCATTATCTACCTCTTGTTCTAAGAATAATCTTCCAAAAGAAAGGCGGGCCACCGCCGAAACCTCAAGAGGCGTCAACGGCTCCTCAGGAAGTTTTTCTTCTTTTAAGAGGCCTATTTTGTAGCCACGCCTCTTGAGTTCGGCGGTTATATCGGCAATAAGCTCCTGTCTTTCTTCACAGCCAATGAAAGCAATGGCCGGGACCATTATTAAGCCTTTTTCTTTAGTTTTTCATAATATTTGCTGTGCAGTATGGAAACTTCATCGGCAGATTTATAACCGGTGATCATACTCCAGAGAGCACCCTTAATCGCTATCATGGACATGTAAATGTGAGTGAAGAAAAGGGCTACAATGGCTATGCCCAATAACATGTGGAGCAAAGTATAAAGCCGAAGGGTTTCAAGAGAAGTGTTAAAGAGATAGATGTAAAACCCAGTAAAAAGCATGAAGCCCCCGCCCAAGGTAGCCAGCCAGAACCACATCTTTTGCCCAGCGTTATATTTTCCCGCAGGTATAGGACGTTTCTTTTTACTTAGATAACCCCCCAGGATAAGAAACCATTTGATGTCATAAGGGGCAGGAAGCATGTCTTTTAACCACATGAGAAACATGGGCACAACAGTTATTCCAAAACCAAAGGCAGAGATAAGGTGGACATAACGGCAGAATTTGACAAAGCTACCGCCTCCAAAAACATTAGCAAATATTATGATAAGTCCAGTGAATACCAGGAGAGAGAAAAAGAGAGCAGCTAACCAGTGAATAATTCTGGCAAAAACATCGTAATAAAGAATTTGTTCCCCTTCATGGGAAAACTTTTTAGGACCTATGATGAGATAATGCAGGAGAAAAACAGACGGCACTCCTATCACAACCAGCAAATATACAGGCTTCATTTTTGTGACATACTCAATGAATAAAGGAGCATTTTTAGCCCAATCTCCCACAATGGCGTTATAGAATCCATACCAGATGTCAATAAGATAGGCTTTGGCCGGGGCTGTTTGGGCAAAGGCAGTGTCAGCCAGAGCGCCTATTATGAACAATAACCCTAAAAAAATTTTTTTATTCATAACCTAACCCTCCTCAAAAAATTGGGGGCTTTTTAAAGCCCCCAATTCTATAAATTTCTTTTAAATTTGCTTAAAATTACAAATTAGCAGCACCACGCTTGGCTACCCTTTGGGTATATATTTCAGAAATGACTTCAGAATCTCCAGCAAGCAAGGCCTTGGTTGAACACATACCTGCGCAAAGAGGAACTTTACCTTCAGCAATACGGTTTTGACCGTAAAGCTGTTTTTCCTGTTCGCTGAAGGTGGGAGCTGGTCCGCCAGCACAAAAAGTGCATTTATCCATTACGCCGCGAGCACCAAAAGGACCGGACTTGGGAAACTGAGGAGCACCAAACGGACAGGCCATAAGGCAATAGCCGCAACCAATGCACTTGGTTTTATCATGAAGCACTATACCGTCTTCTCGTTTGTAAATGCACTTTGTAGGGCAGACAGCCATACATGGTGCGTCAGAGCAGTGCATACAAGCAATGGAAATACTTTTTTCGCCAGGTTTCCCTTCATTTACAATTACCACCCGGCGGCGGTTTACTCCTATAGGAAGATGGTGGCCTTCTTTACAAGCTACCACACAACCATAACAAGCGATGCAGCGTTCTGTATCGCAAATGAATTTCATCGCCATAATATTGCCTCCTTTTTAAAGGTTAAAAGGGCAGGGAAACCCTGCCCCTTTTCTTTTAGGCTTTCTTAATTCTACACAAGCACTCTTTTGTTCCCTGAATCTGTGTCTTTATGTCATAGCCGTAGTTGGTAACTATGTTGGCAGGCTCTCCAATAGCGTAAGGTTCAAAGCCCTGCGGATAATTGCTGAGCATGGAGCGTCCCATAAACATGCCGGAAAAACTATAAGGGATAAAGATGGTCTTGTCATCAACGCGCTCAGTCACCTTGACCTTTATTTTTATGCGTCCGCCCTCTGGAGATTCAATCCAGACCATCTCTCCGTCACGCAGGCCATAGTCATTGGCAAGACGCGGATTGATTTCCGCATAAACTTCAGGCATGAGTTCAGCTAAATACTTATTACTTCTGGTTTCGTCTCCACCACCCATGTGTTCAACCACACGACCGGTGATAAGCACAATGGGAAACTCCTTAGCCAGTTCTGGCTTTTGTTCACTTTTGTAACGAGTGTAAACCCGGTAGTGGTCAGGTTTATCCGGATAAGTGGGGTATTTTTTAATAAGGTCTGGACGTGGTGAGTGTAGCGGTTCGCGGTGCTTGGGTACGGGGTCAGGGAAGTTCCAGCAGTAACAACGGGCTCTGGCATTTCCAAAAGGAGCCATGCCGCGTTTGATGGCTTCTTTAATGACGTTTTTATCCGTCTTCCAGCCTGGAAATTCAGGGTAACCACCCATAATCTCACTGCCGGGGTTGGCTACCCCCTCAGCGGCCAGGAGGTTTTCTTTGCGGCCATCGGGATAGGTGTACTCCGTGCCAAAGCGGGCCCTGAAGGGGAGACCACCTTTGGCCACTGGTTTGGAGATATCGTAAAGAATAGGTGTGCCAGGATGATCTTCCGTCCAGCAGGGCCAGGGTAAGCCGTAGTATTCACCATCACAGGGGCCACCTTTGGCCTGTAAGGTGTCAATGTCAAAGGTGTGCCAGTTGTCGGTATGCTTCTTGATGCGTTCTGGTAACCAGCCACAAAGCCCGATAGTTAGACAGCCGTTGGCAATTTCACGGGTAATGTCTTCAGGGATTTTCTTAATGTTTTTATAGAATTTATCCGCAAAGCCAAAGCGCTTTACGAATTCTTCCATGATTTCATAATCAGTTTTGCTGTCATAAACGGGGTTGACTACCTTGTAGCGCCACTGGGCCTGACGGCAGCTGCTGGTAACAGAGCCTTCAGTTTCATACTGTGAGGTTGAAGGCAATACATAAACATTATCTTTTTCGCACATAGCGGCCGTAGTATTAAAAAATGGGTCTATTACTACTACCAGGTCAAGCTGTTCAAAGGCCTTTTTGACTTTGTGATACTGAGAGATTGACTGTGAAGAAATTCCCCAGAAAACAACGGCTTTTATAGGCGTATATTGGGTGATTTTATCTTCCTGAATTACTCCTTGATACCAGCGGGCTAAGGTAAATCCAGGTTTATTCATATATTTTTTGTTGTAAAAGCGGGACTTTATCCACTCGTAATCTACTCCCCAGACTTTGCACCAGTGTTTCCAGGCCTTATCAGAAAGGCCGTAGTATCCCGGAAGAGAGTGGGATAGTACACACATATCTGTAGCGCCCTGGACGTTATCGTGGCCACGGAAGATGTTGGTTCCGCCACCAGATTTACCCATGTTACCGAGCATTAACTGGAGGATACAGCAGGCACGGGTGTTGGAACTGCCAATGTGATGCTGGGTTATACCCATACACCATATTACCGTTCCAGGACGGTTATCAGCCAGGAGCTTGGCAATGCGTACTACTTCTTTAGCCGGCACTCCGGTAATGTCTTCTACCACTTCAGGGGTATAGTGAGAGGCTTCTTTTTTGAGCTCTTCAAAACCAGCCACCCTGGTGCGCACAAATTCTTTATCGTACCAATCATTTTGAATTAATTGATTAATTAACCC
The DNA here is from genome assembly GCF_001642325.1 of Thermodesulfatator autotrophicus. GTDB lineage: Bacteria > Desulfobacterota > Thermodesulfobacteria > Thermodesulfobacteriales > Thermodesulfatatoraceae > Thermodesulfatator > Thermodesulfatator autotrophicus. The sequence goes on from NZ_LSFI01000010.1 coordinate 41,229, forward strand.
CATAAGAAAGGCCGTATCTGTTCCCGGGCGAATGCGCACGTAGTCTGTGGCTTTAGCGGCAAGTTTGGTAAAGCGAGGGTCAACCACTATTACCGGCGCGTTGTTTACCTCTTTGGCGTAAAGTATATACTGCATGGCCACTGGATGGGCCTCAGCAGCATTTGAACCTATAAAGAAAAGGAGTTTGGAATGACGAATGTCATTAAAATGATTGGTCATAGCCCCGTATCCCCACGTGTTGGCCACCCCGGCCACTGTGGTGGAGTGTCATATACGGGCCTGGTGATCTATGTTGTTGGTGCCCCAGAAGGCGGCTAATTTGCGCTGTAGATAGGCCATCTCAGTGGAAACTTTGGCACTTCCATTCCAGTGGACAGCGTCAGGGCCGTATTTTTTACGAATATCAAGTAGTTTGCTACAAATCTCATCCATGGCCTGTTCCCAGGAGATTTTAACCCAGCGTCCGTTCTGCCTTTTCAGAGGGTACTTAAGACGCTTTTCACTATTAACCATGTCAATAGCACCTGCTCCCTTACAGCAATGGCCACCACGAGAAACCGGATGATCCTGAGCGATTTCCTGCCTTACCCAGACGTCGTTTTCTACTTCGGCGTAAATCCCACAGCCTACGGAACAGTAAGTGCAGATGGTGCGGACAATTTTGGACTGGCTGTAAGGCGATTTTTTGGCCTTGGCTTCAGCCTCTTTGGTTAAACGGCCACTTAAAGCCAGGCCAGTTAAAGCTGTAACTGCCGCGGCGATCTTCATAAAAGAACGCCGGGCAACCTTGGGGTTTAAAGTAAACTTTCTTCCAGACGGGGCCTTCCTGGAGATTATTTTTCTGGCCGCCATGAAAACACCTCCTAGTTTTTTATCTTCTTAGAGTTTCGTAATACTTACGAAAAGCCTCGGTTTCACGATAAAGGACTTCATTTTGAGAACTGCTCTTGACCTTTTGGGCCCGGGTTTTACTTGACCCCAAAGCCAAGGCCGCTCCCGCCATAACCATTACTTTTTTGATAAACGAACGCTTACCATCATCTACTTTTGGCATAAAAACCTCCTTACCTTTTTAATAGCCTTCGTGCCCACAAAGGGCACAATCAAAAGTATAAAAATTCTCTCTTCTGCCCCTCCGAAAGGAGGGGAAAACATACCTTCATTTTAGAAATTTATTTTTCAACTAGAAATCTCTTTTCGAGCTCTAAATAATACTTCAACACCTTGGCACATTTTTGATAAAAATAGGCTTTTTCTTCAGAAGTGAGTCTTTCATACGCCCCTTCCGCACAAGGTAATAGAAAATCTTCAAAAATAGTTTCTAACCATTTTGGGTATATATTACTTGTAGAAGAATTTTCAATTAAAGTTGTCATTAAATCAAGTAAAAAAATCAGGGAATCTTCTGGTTCTTTAAAGTTTTCTGTTCTTGTTATTCCTATTTCGTTTAAAATTTTACGTAATTTAGCTAAAGTAGGGCCAATGGCTTTTCCATCTATAATATAAGAAGCCGTTAGAACCAGAGGTTTTTCCCTGGCAGGGTTCACAAAGAGTTCATAATATTCATCTTGTAACTCTTTGGGAGAAGTTTCTCTTAGAAATTCTTTTAAATCTAACAACGCTTCGTCTAGTGGTTCAAAGTCAGTTTGACCGGCTATTTTTTCAAGTACTTTGAGCCAGGTCTCTCTCTTTTCAGGAGTGGGTTCCTCCCAAAACAGAGATTTCAAAAAATCAAACATGAATACACGAGCGCGGTCTATTTCTGAAAGTGTCATTTAAACTCCTTTTTCAAGCATTTTTATAGCCCGGCAGTCTTCACAGAGGTCAAGCATTTCTTCTATTTCTTTAAAACGTCCTTGGGCTTTTAAGAGTTCTTTTACTTTTTCCACACTCTTTTTCGTGGCAAAAACTTTGCCACATTCAGGGCAGCGGGCGGGTTCACTCTGGGCAAGAGTTTTGGCCTCAAGAAAACTTTTTTCTAAACGTAAGCCTTTAGTTAAGGTGAGCACTTTTTCAGGGCAGGTTTCCACACAGGCGCCGCAAGCTATACACTCAACAGGAGTGAACAGCAGGGCAAAGTTTTCTTCATCTGCCGCCAGAGCCTCTATACGGCATACGTTTAAACAAGCTCCACAAAGTGTACAGCCCTCTTTACAGTTTATTTCACCGAAATATGCATGTTCTATAACTATGGGAGTTTTTTCTTCTAAAGAAAGGAAAAAAGCCAGGAGTTCTTTGAAAACCCCTCGCCTATTTTTTATTCCTTCGGGCAAAGAGAATATTCTAGTCACAGGATTTTTAGAAGGGCTTTTAAGGTCAATTTTTTTGAATTCTTCAGGTGAAATTATTCTAAACGGTTTTTCTCCGCTGAAATGACAAGCAAGTTCATTGGCCAGGGCTAATTCTTTATCAATGGCCTTGTTTTTTTCGCCAACCAAATATACTTCACTTGCTCCCCTGGCCCAGAGGTATAAAAGATGTGCGCTATTTAAGGCACCAGGTATTCCGTATTCAATAAAAATGTTTTGAGGGAACTTTTCCTGGTTACGAAACCACCAGAAATTTCTAAGGTCTTCTTCTTGAGCTAGAATAATTCTCTGATCTTTGATGGGGAGTTCTGCAAAGTATTCAAAAAAACTCTGGTCTTCAAAAGGAGAAAAAACCAGAGCCCCCGTAGGGCAAATGCTTATACAGGTTCCACAGCCAATACATTTGAAGTGGTCTATCTGTATGCCGTCTTCTATTTCTTTTATAGCTTCTTCTGGGCAGGCATCAAGGCAAAGGATACAACCTGTCTTTAGATAACTTATGTGCTGACAATTTTTGGGAATTAATTTGACCAGTTCAACTATTTCGTGTTCACCCTGAAGGGCTAGAAGTTTGTCAAAATTTTCAAAGAAAAAGATGCCTTCTTGATTTTGAGGGGGTTCTATTGGGGTTTCTTCTAAAAAGAGCAAATAGGGTGCTTCAAGTTCTACGCTTTCAAAGCGGTTAAAGTCTATAGCCTCTTTAGGGCAGATTTTTACGCATTCAAGGCAAAGGTCACAGCGGGTGAAATCTATTTCAAGGTCAGGAAGTAAGGCCTCTTTCGGGCAACCTGGCCCACAAGCCCCGCAATAATCGCATTTTTCTTCGTCAATGGGAAGTCGCCTGATGAATTCAACTAGGTATTTTCCTTTCTCTTCAGAGATCTTTATTTCCTGGGCTACAGGATGAATAAGTGAAGGTGTTCCCAGAGAAATGGTAAAAATGTCTAAAAGTCCACCGTATATATGCTCAAAACGGGTTAGTTTTTCAGGATCTTTGGAAAAAACTATAATTTTGCCTTTCTTATTTACGGTGTAAGATTTGACCCAATTTTCTTCAAAGCGCTTTTTTTCTAGTAAAGCCAGCGTTTCGAGAAAGCCTTTATCAAAGGAGCCTAGAGAGGCATTAACTTTAAGAGAAGGGGAAAAGAGGTGGGTTTCATCAGGGATTTCATTTGAAAAAGCTCCGACCAGTAGATAATCAGAAGGCGTATCTTCTGTTTCTGTTAAAGTTAACGAATTTTTCTCTTTTTTCAGGAAAAATTTTTTCATAGTTTATAGGTTAAATAATACCCCTTTTTATTTTGTCAATGAGCATAATAGAGCTTATTTATCAATCTAGTAAATTTTTTTTCGAAAAATAAGTGGATACTTTTTGGTCCGTAATCCTTTTTGAGCCTTTGCAAAAGTATTTAATTGACTCCTTAATCTCTCCTTAAGACTTCCTGAGGCTGCTTCGTCGCGCCTACGCGCTCCTCGCAGTGACAAAAGAAAAAAAGCTCTTCGCAGTGATAAAGTGGGAGTGCTTCTCGTGGTAACAATAGTAAGATGTCATTGCGGATCCTTTCTCTTACCCGTCATTGCGAGCCATTCACCATCCCCGTCATTGCGAGCCATTCACCACCCCCGTCATTGCGAGCCACGAAGTGGCGAAGCAATCCTTCTCGCAAGGCGACACGTTCGCCGTGGCGATCTTGATTTGATGTTTTAGAATTTGACAAAGGTCTCTTTTTAGTCCGGGCGTCTTGTTGACGCTTTTAGCGGAATTACTATGTTTTATAAATCTTAAAAATTTAAGGAGGGCCTATGGGAGATGAAATAAAAAGTGCCTTGGAAATAGCCCTTGAAAAGGCGGAAAAAATAGGCAAGGCTTCAAAGGAAGAACTTCGCCAGGAAAAACTTGAAAAAGAAGGTCGCCGCCTGGCGGCTCGTTTTTTACAAGAAAAAGACTTCAATCTTTTAAAAGCACTAGCTGAAGTTCCCTCAGAAGACAAGCCTGTTGTTTTACGCGCAGCGGTTGATACCCTGGTGCGCAATATTGTTTTTCCACGAGACGAGTTGACTTTAAAAGAAATAGAAAAGGCTCTAAAAGGGCTTGAAACCATTTTTATTGATTTTCCTCAGGTGAGAGAACTTTCTGCAGAGATAAAAAAGTTACTTACACTTTATTTACAGCAACAGAAACAATTGTTTGAGCAATTTAAAATGCAATTCCAGAGTCAGATGGGAGAGATTGAAGAGGCCCTTAAACAGCAGTATGGCCAGGCTGTTAAGATTGAGCCAGAAATGCTTCCGCAGTTTCAGGAAGAGTGGGGAAAGGTTAAAGGGCAACTTGATGCTCAGTATCAGCGCCAGCTTGATTACCTGAAAAATCTTTTTTACAAAATGCTTCCCTGATGAGAGATAAACTCCGGAAAATTCTTGAAAACTTTGCCAAGGGCAAAATCAGCCTTGAAGAAGCTGAAGAGGCCTTAGCCCTGGCTCCCTTTGAAGATCTAGGTTTTGCAAGGCTTGACCATCACCGAGGGGTTCGCAAACATTTTCCTGAAGTTATTTACGGCCCTGGTAAAACCGTAGAAGAACTTACAAAAATCTGTGCGTCATTTTTAGAAAAGAAACTTCCTCTTCTTGTTACCAGGGTAGAGCCTTCAAGGGCCGAAATATTACTCCAAAAATTTCCCAGGCTTTCCTATTCACCAAGAGCTAGGCTTATCTATTTCCTGCCAGAAAAAACCGAAGCGAAGGGCTTTATTCTTATCGCCTGTGGTGGTACAGCTGATCTTCCAGTAGTTGAAGAGGCTCGCATTTGTGCCGAGGCCTTTGGCAACAAAGTGGAAGTTATCGTTGATGTAGGCGTGGCTGGCGTGCACCGCCTGGTGCCAGAGCTTCCCAAATTGCGCCGGGCCCGGGTTATTATCTGTGTGGCTGGCATGGAAGGAGCTCTTCCCAGTTTACTGGCAGGGCTGGTTGATACGCCGATAATAGCTGTGCCCACCAGTGCCGGGTATGGGGCCAATTTTCAGGGGGTTGCTCCTCTCCTTACCATGCTAAATTCCTGTGCGGCAGGAGTAGCGGTGGTGAATATAGACAATGGCTTTGGCGCAGCTTACCTGGCAAGCCTTATAAATCAGCTTCCTGAAAGGGTCTTTTCCCGTGCGTAAAATGGCCATAATGAATCGCATCTGGTTCTACCTCATTTTGTTGGCTGTTTTGGCGGCAGCTTATAACCAATCTATGGAGGCCGTTACCAAAGTTTCTTTTGATGCCGCTAAAACGGCGGTAAATCTTGCTATTGGCCTCATCGGAGCTATGACTTTGTGGCTTGGCATTATGAAAGTGGCTGAAGAGGCTGGCCTTTTGGAAATTATTTCCCGCAAAATAAGGCGTATTTTAGTAAAGCTTTTTCCGAATGTCCCGCCTACTCATCCGGCTATGAGTGCCATGGTGATGAATATCTCTGCTAATATGCTGGGCCTGGGGAACGCCGCTACTCCTCTGGGTATAAAAGCCATGATGGAACTCCAGAAGCTTAATCCCCATCCTGAACGGGCCACCCATGCTATGTGTCTATTCCTGGCTATCAATACCTCAAACGTTACCCTTCTTCCCCTAGGGGTTATTGCCGTGCGGGCAGCGGCCGGGGCATCTGAACCTGCCTCTATTATTTTCCCTACTATTTTTGCGACAAGTTGCTCAACTTTAGCCGCCATATTAGCAGCTAAACTTCTGGCCAGGGTAAGTGGCCCTGAGCCCCTTCCTAAAATTGACCTTGAAGAAAAAGAAGAAGACCAGAAAAACCATTCTTCAAAGGAATTAGCTTTTATTCCCAAAGGTGAGAAGTATTTTTTGCTCTTTGTCATGTTGGCCTTTTTGGGGCTTCTATTTTATCGTATCTGGCAGTCTCCTACACCAGATACTTTACGGGAGATTATTTCCTTCTGGATTGTGCCGGTTTTAATGCTAGGCTTGCTCCTTTTTGGCTATTGGCGCGGAGTCCCAGTATATGAAAAGGCCTGTGAGGGCGGCAAAGAAGGCTTTCAGGTAGCGGTAAGAATTATTCCTTTTCTGGTGATGATTCTTGTAGCTATTGCCATGTTTAGATCTTCAGGGGCCTTTAATTATTTGGCCCAGCTTTTAAAACCCATTACTGGTCCCTTGGGTTTTCCGGCAGAGGTTTTACCAGTGGCGATTCTTCGTCCCCTTTCAGGTTCTGGGGCCTTTGGCCTCATGAGTGAGATTGTGGCTCGAGCCCCTGATAGCTTTGCTGCCTATCTGGCTTCAACTATCCAGGGCTCTACTGAGACGACTTTTTACGTCTTGGCCGTCTATTTTGGAGCCATAGGCATAAAAGACCCTCGTTATGCGGTCTGGGCAGCTCTTTTTGCCGACTTTGTCGGTGTGGCCGCCGCCTTTTTTATCTGCAAGCTCACTTATTAAGACCTTTGCAAAATATTTTAATGACAGTTTTTTATTTCTAAGCCTGCTTCGCTTGTTCCGAGCAGAGAGAGGGTATCTTCACAATGACTGGCCCACTTTGTCACTTGCGAGGCCTGGTTAGAGGCCGAAGCCATCTCAACTCTACAATGTCAGAGACTGCTTCGCTCGCTGACAAAAAAGGATGTCATACGTTTGCCGCGAGTAAGTAGGCTCCAGACAATATTTTGTCATTTTAAAATACAGATTAATGATGACAAAGTGATTATAGGTTCTAATAATTTTCTTTATGGCGCGTTATTTACTTTTGGGACATTTAACCCGTGACCTTTACCCTGGTTATTTTCTTTACGGCGGGGCAGTTCTTTATGGTGGGCTTTTAGCCAGAAGATTTGGTTTTGAGACCTGGATAGTTACCGCTTCGGCGGAAGAAGATTTAAAACATATCTTTCCTGAACTTAAGTTCTATAACTTTAAGGCCAGAGAAACTACTATTTTTGAAAACATTGAAACCCCTTCAGGGCGACGTCAAAAGGTATATGCCAGGGCACCAGCTATCCCTTTAAAAAAGGTTCCTAGGGCGTTGCGCCGGGCTGAAATCGTACACGTGGCCCCTATTATTGATGAAGTTAATCCTGCTGAACTCAGCCTGTTTGAGACGAAATTTTTGGTCTCTAATCCTCAGGGGTGGTTTAGAGAAGTTTTGCCTTCAGGAGAGGTTAGACCCAAAAGGCCGGAGGTGCACTTCTGGCCTTATTTCAAGGCGCTGGTAGTTAGTGAAGAGGATCTTAAAGCCTGCCAGGATATTCTGCCTTTGATTCGTAAAAAAACCGAAAATCTCGTAGTTACTATGGGTAAAGCTGGAGCTAAGCTTTATACTGAAAATGAAGAATACTTTTCAAAAGCGCCTTTTGTTCCCAAAGTGGTTGATACTACCGGGGCAGGAGATGTTTTTGCTACAGCCTTTTTTGCTATGCTTTATGTTAGCGGAAAACCCAAAGTAGCCCTTGAGTTTGCCATGTGTTTAGCGGCTATTTCCGTTACCCGGAGAGGCCTTGCCAGTGTGCCCACTTTAACAGAGATAAGCCGGTGTTTGGAAAAGCCCTAAAAATTTAAAGACAGATTTTTTTATCTGTGTTATCTAAACTGCTAAATCAGTAAGCTTAAGGAGGCCGGACATGAAAATTTATTACGATCAGGATGCTGATCTTTCTTATCTTGAAAATCAAACTATTTGTATCCTGGGTTATGGTAGCCAGGGGCATGCCCACGCCCTAAACCTGCGTGATAGTGGCTTGAAAGTTATTGTTGGGCTTCGCAAAGGTGGGGCAAGCTACGAGAAGGCCAAGGCCGATGGCTTTGAGCCTCTAGAGCCAGCTGAGGCCTGCGCCCAGGCAGATGTCATCATGATGCTTGTGCCTGATCAGGTTCAGCCTGAAATTTACGAGAAGGCCGTTAAGCCTAATCTAACGGCGGGCAAGATGCTTATGTTTGCCCACGGTTTTAACATTCATTTTGGCCAGATTGTTCCCCCGGCGGATGTTGATGTGACCATGGTAGCTCCCAAAGGGCCGGGGCATCTGGTGCGCCGTGAATACGAAAGGGGTGCAGGGGTCCCTTGCCTGATTGCAGTTGAGCAGGATGCCACTGGGAAGGCCTTTAAAAGGGCCCTGGCTTACGCCAAAGGCATAGGCGGCGCCAGAGCTGGCGTTCTTGAAACTACCTTTCGTGAAGAGACTGAGACTGACCTTTTCGGTGAGCAGTGCGTGCTCTGTGGCGGAGTCACGGCTCTTATTAAAGCCGGCTTTGAAACTCTGGTTGAGGCAGGTTACCAGCCAGAGATTGCCTACTTTGAGTGCTTACACGAGCTAAAACTTATTGTTGACCTTATTTACGAAGGCGGCTTATCTTACATGCGTTATTCCATCAGTGATACAGCGGAGTACGGTGACCTTACCCGCGGCCCGCGGATTATCACCGAAGATGTCAAAAAAGAAATGAAGCGCGTGCTAGAAGAGATTCAATCTGGCCGCTTTGCCAGAGAGTGGATTCTTGAAAACCAGGCTAACCGCCCGGTGTTAAATGCCCTTAGACGCCGTGAGGCCGAACACCAGATTGAAGAAGTTGGAGCCAAACTCAGGGCCATGATGCCCTGGCTTAAAAAATAAATTTTAAAGGCCTTCCCGTTCGGGAAGGCCTTTAAAGTAAGTTGAAGCGCCTTAATATTTCTGTCAGCTCAGAGTCAGTTTTTGACTTTTCCCTTAATACTTCAATAAGAGTTTTTAGCTTTCCCTCTCTTTCAAGGTATTCTAAGGTTTCTTCTCTCGCTTTTCTAATAATAGTTCTTCTATCCCAATAGGCAAAACCTATTACCGCTACCGTAATAGTAGTAAATATGGCAGTAATTATCCATAAAAAAGTCATTATCTGTTCAAACCTGGCGTTCATATCAGCACATAACTCATCTATACGCTTGTTAATGTCATCAAAACGTCTATTAATGTCTTCAAAGCGTTTGTTAATGTCTTCAAAACGTTTATTAAAATCTTCAAAAACGTTTATTGGTAGATTTTTTAAACTCTTTAAATTCTGCTTCCAAAACGGCTTGTCTTTTTTCAATGTCCAATAATTTTTTATAGATCATTTCATTGGTTACTTTGAACCCGTCCTCAGCGGAAGCGACTCCATTAAGAAAGAATAAAAATAAGAAGAAAATAAAAAATCTCTTCATCTTAAAGTTCCCACACTTTTTTATAGAAATACAATATAAACTAAATTTTGGCAAAAATTCTGGATATTTTAAGCTACTATGGCAAAGGCTTCTCTTGCCGCTTCAATAGTGTGGTCAATTTCTTCTTCAGTATGAGCTAGCGATACAAAAGCAGCTTCAAACTGAGAAGGTGCCAGATACACTCCACGGGCAAGCATCTCCCGCCAGAATTTTCCGTAACGCTCAGTGTCAGAGCCTGCAGCGTCAGCAAAGTTTTTAACTTTTCCTTCACGGAAAAAGCAGGTCATCATGGAGCCAACGCGGTTAAAAGTAACCTTGGCTCCGGCTTCTTTAGCTGCTTCAGCAAGACCCTGAGCAAGTCTCTGAGAAAGGGCTTCCAGGTATTCGTAAACACCAGGCCGCATAAGAACCTTAAGCGTAGTAATGCCTGCGGCTACGGCAATAGGGTTCCCTGAAAGGGTGCCTGCCTGGTAAACCGGACCTTCAGGGGCAATGTGAGCCATGATTTCAGCTTTACCGCCGTAAGCTCCTACTGGAAGCCCCCCGCCAATAATTTTTCCTAGGCAGGTAAGATCAGGTTCTACGCCGTAAAGTCCCTGGGCTCCCGCCAGGCTTACCCTGAAACCGGTTATAACCTCGTCAAAAATGAGCAAGGCCTCATATTTTTGGGTAAGTTCTCTTAACCCTTCTAGAAAGCCTGGTTCTGGCGGGACAACGCCCATATTGCCGGCAATGGGCTCAACTATTACACAGGCAATTTCTTCGCCCATTTTTTCAAAGGTTTCTTTTACAGCGTCAAGGTCATTGTAAGGCAGAGAAATGGTGTTTTGGACAATCTCTTCTGGCACGCCTGGGCTTCCAGGAATACCCAAAGTGGCAACTCCTGAGCCAGCCTTTACCAGGAAGGAATCAGCGTGGCCGTGGTAGCAGCCATCAAACTTTACGATTTTTTTGCGGTTGGTAACCCCGCGCGCCAGGCGCACAGCGCTCATGGTGGCCTCTGTGCCAGAGTTTACCAGCCTTACTTTTTCTATAGAGGGAAATATCTCGCAAATGAGTTCGGCAAGTTCTACCTCTCCCCAGGTGGGGGCCCCAAAGCTTGTGCCGTTTTCCGCCGCAGCTTGAACTGCAGAGACCACTTCTGGGTGTGCGTGCCCGAGAATAAGTGGCCCCCAGGAAGCCACATAGTCTATATATTCCCTACCGTCAGCGTCAATCAAGAAAGGCCCGGTGCCAGCGCTGAAAAACACCGGGTCTGCCCCTACAGACTTGCAGGCCCTAACCGGAGAATTAACCCCTCCAGGAATTACCTCTTTGGCCTTTTCAAAAAACTTTTGAGACAATATACCAGCCATTTTTACCCCCTTTAAATTTCTTCAGAAAAATAACGCCGCATGCGGCGCACTATCTCTTTTTTGGTAAAAAGAAGTTCGTAGTCTTTAAGGGCAAGCTCTTCTGTCAGTTTTTTGACCAGGTTCAGGCATTCATCTTCGCTTTTGGCGTGAATCATGGTGTAAAAGTTATAAGGCCAATCAGGCGCGGTTTCCCGTACGTAACAATGGGTTATAAAAGGAAAGCCTGCACATTTTTGGCCTACTTCATTTAAGCGCTCTTGAGGCACTATCCAGGCCACCATTACATTTCCTTTAATACCAGCCTGGTCATGCCGAATGGTGCCTCCCAGGCGCCTTATGATTCCTTTTTCTTTGAGTTTTTTAATTCGTGAAAAGAGCTCTTCTTCAGAAATTCCAAGTTCATCGGCTAAGGCCTGATAGGGTCTTAAGGTAAGGGGGAGGCCTTCACTTAAGGCGGCTATTATTTTTTTGTCTTTATTATCAAGCATGAAAAATTTTATAGCAGAATTTCAGGGACAGGCCAATCAATAATGAACGCCTTAAAGCCATAATGTGCTATAATTGTCAAAAAAGGAGGTGCTTATGGCATATCCTGCTTCTAAAAAAGATGGTTTTACTTATCAGGATTATCTTTCCTGGCCTGATGACGAACGCTGGGAAATTATTGACGGTAGGGCTTATAACATGAGCCCGGCTCCATCACTTAAACACCAGAATATTGTCAGTAACTTACATATCAAACTTAAAACCCATCCCGAAAATCCATGTTACACGGGTATTGCGCCTACAGACGTGGTTTTTGACGAAAGAAATGTAGTTCAGCCAGATGTCTTTGTGGTCTGTGACCAGAGCAAATTAAAAGAAACCCATGTAGCTGGTGCCCCTGACCTGGTTATTGAAGTGATTTCTCCTTACACCGAGATAAAAGACCGCCGTGAAAAGCTAAAGCTTTATGAGAGCTTTGGTGTAAGAGAGTATGTAATTGTTTATCCTGACCGTGAATATGCCGAAGTTTATCGCCTGAAAAATGGCAAATATCCTGCTCCTGAAATTATAAATTGGGATGAATTGCTGGAGTTAGAAACTATAAATCTGAAAATCCCTCTATGGGAAATTTTTGAAAAGACTCCACCTGAAAAATCCAGGGAAGAAGCAAGCTAACAAGTATTTTCTAACTGTGAAATAGAATTGGGAAATTCTTTTAAAAAGTCAATAAATATTTGTGCAAGTGGGGCTAAAGTCTTTCTAGAGGGATAAATCAGGTAAAAGTGTCTTTTGATAGCTAAGTCTTCAATATTTATCTTTCTTAGAACTCCTCTTTCAAGGTCTTCTTGCACAGCTCTTTCTGAAATAAAAGAAGCCCCCAGCCCAGCTTTAACGGCCTGGCGCACGGCTTCTGTTGAGCCAAGCTCAGCTACGATATTTAAGCGCTGGGGAGAAATGCCTAGCTTTTTAAGCATGTTCTGAGTGGTAATCCAGGTGCCAGAACCTTTTTCTCTTGTGATAAGCGGGATACTTGGAATTTCTTCTACAGTAATTTGTTTTTTTTGAGCTACCTCGTGCGGATAGTCTTTATGGATAACGAAGATTATTTCATCCTGACAGATGGGTTTAAAATGTAGTTGGTGAGGCATTACTTTAGCCCCGATTATACCTAACTCTAGCTCTCCCTTTACCACCCCTTCGGCTATGACTTTAGTGTCTGCAATTTGAAGATTTATCTTAATCCTGGGAAATTTCTGGTTAAAACGGTAGAGAACAAAGGGTAATATGTATTGACCGGGAATAGTGCTTCCACCAATTCTTAGTTTCCCTTTTTGCCCGCCTTTGTAGGAATGTATTTCCCTTTCAAACTCTTCCCACAAACGCAAAATGTGTTTGGCATATCTATGAAGAAGGAGCCCTGCAGGAGTGGGTTTTATCTCTCGGGTATGGCGGTCTATAAGGGGAACTTCGTAATATTCTTCTAGCTGTTTGATGTGGCCTGATACCGTGGGTTGCGTGAGATAGCAGAGTTCGGCAGCTTTGGAAAAGCTCCCTGTCTCAATTACTTTGACGAAAACTTCAAGTTTTTTAAGGTCAAACACGATTAAATCCCTCTCTTTCAATCTATTTAAATAACATAAAGAAAATTGGCAATACTATCAGGTTTGCCTGTCCCTCTTTAATTTAGTTGTTATGGATTCCTTCTATGAAGAAGCCAAGATTTATGGGAAATTCCAATTTGTATTATTGGCTAATTTTAATATCATTTTCGTCAATATAATTTTTAGAGCTTGTTTTCAAAGGGGGCGTTATGAAAAGAAATATCTTTGCCACTACTTTAGGGATTGTTTCAGTGGGAGTAATTATTGGCATCCTTGCACCTCTTCTTCAAAAGTTGGGGAACCCCGGGAACATGGGTATTTGTGTGGCTTGTTTTATAAGAGACATTGCCGGCTCTCTTGGGCTTCATCGTGCGGCTGTAGTTCAATACCTGCGTCCAGAAATCCCCTCTTTTGTTTTGGGTTCCTTTTTAGCGGCTATGATATTTAAAGAGTTCAGGCCGCGGGGAGGCTCTGCCCCTATTATCAGATTTTTTCTCGGCTTTTTTGCTATAATAGGTGCTCTTGTTTTCCTTGGTTGCCCATGGAGAATGTTTTTACGGCTTGCTGGTGGTGACTTAAACGCCATTTTTGGCCTTATAGGGCTAGTCACAGGAATTTCCATAGGGGTGTTCTTTTTTAAACGGGGTTTTGACCTGGGACGAACTCAGCGTTTGGGCTGGGGGGCTGGTTTGGTGTTTCCTGTGGCTATGGCTGCTCTTCTGCTTTTAAGGCTCGTTTTTCCACCTATTCCCGGTGAACCTAAAAGCGGGGTGCTCTTTTATAGCATCAAAGGCCCTGGAACCATGTTTGCCCCTGTATTTATTTCTATAGGAGCAGGTCTTTTAATAGGAATTATCGCCCAGAGGAGCCGATTTTGTACCATGGGTGCTTTTAGGGATTTAATTCTTTTCAGGCAGGGGCATCTTTTTTATGGTGTTTTAGCTTTGCTATGTACGGCATTCGTTGTGAACTTGATTTTAGGCCAGTTTCATCCTGGCTTTCCTGGCCAGCCAGCCGCTCATACCCAGGCCTTCTGGAACTTTGCCGGTATGATGCTGGCAGGTCTGGCCTTTGCCTTAGCTGGTGGCTGTCCTGGCAGGCAGCTTTTCCTTTCAGGTGAGGGAGATACAGACGCTGCTATCTTTGCCCTGGGCATGCTTGTGGGGGCGGCTTTTGCCCATAATTTCGCCATGGCCGCTACTCCTAAAGGTATTGCTCCTCACAGTATGGCAGGGGTTATCATTGGTTTAGTCTTTTGCGTAACTGTTGGTCTAACTATGAGAAGAAAGTAGAGGAGGGTGTATATGAACACTGTAGACGCAAGAGGGCTTTCTTGTCCTCAACCCGTCTTACTAACCCTTGAAGCTATTGAAAAGTTGAAGGAAGGGGAACTGGTAGTTCTGGTAGATACCGAAGCTGCCAGAGAAAATGTAAGCCGGGCTGTAACTTCTAAAGGTTGGCAGGTTAAAGAAATAATTGAAGAAAACGGTGAATATAAACTTATAACATAGTGTTTCGTCAACTGTGTCCGCAG
>NZ_LSFI01000100.1 GCF_001642325.1 Thermodesulfatator autotrophicus
GGGTCTTTTAAGTTATCAGGACTCACACATTAAAGTCTCCGGCAAATCAGGGGCGGTTCAGAGGGCTTAAAGCTTCCTTTTTTCTAGTTATGTTAGAAAGTATATCGGAGAACAAGTTTTCCAGTGTATGCCTCGTAATCAGAGTTAAAATCACCCCTGCCGTTGATATCAATGATCCAGCTTTTACCTAAGCTCAAGCTAACGCCTACCTGCCCTACAAAGGTTGTATCAGCGATGTCCTTTTTGAGGTGATACTGAGGTAACCCTTGCAGAAAGCTTTTAACAATAACTTCGTTGTCACCAAAGGCTTGTTCCAAGCGTAAAGAGCAATAAAGGAATCCTTTATTTTTTTCCTGGCTAAACTTTAATAAACCATTTATCCCAAAGAAAGCTTTAAAATAATCAATTCTATCGTTTTTATAATATCTATTCCAGGCATTATTGGCGGAAACTTCGGTATGGAAATCATCCGCCTGGTAAATTGTATACCCAAAACCAATCTCAGGAACAAGAATAAACTTTTCTCTTTCAATAAAAGAATAACCCATAGAAAGTTCACTATCCACTCCCCAGCTATCATATTCAGCTTTTTCTTTTAGTTCGTAGTTGGCGCCCGTAAAACCTTCGTAATCGTGATCAGTTCGGTAAAGATTAAAAAGAAATTTTACAAACCAAGTTTGAGAAAAGTAAGTTATAGAAATACCACCGAAATAGAGGTCCTGATCTTCTTTATCAGGCCCTAATACAGAGAAGTCCAAATCAAGGCGGCCAATACCACTATACATATTGGCTACCAGATTGTCGGTCAATTGCCCTCCTAGGCCCAAAGTAAAACCGTAAGCATCAGCATCAAAGCCCAGATCATCAGCTTCTACCCGTGTATAAAGAGGCATGACGAAAAGATTTGTCTGATAGGCAGAATTCATTTTTACGGGCACTGGAGTAGCAGAAGCCAGGAGTATTTTTCTGTTATCGTTCTGAGCCAGAAAGTAGGGTGCGGCCCCCAAAGGAGAAAAGGCTGTTATTGTTCTAACAAAACTGGTAGAAATAATACTGGGAGCTACCTGAGCAAGGGCAAGAGCTCTGGAATTTTTTCCTGGTACATAAGCAAATTTAACGGCAGAGTTGACACCCTTATCCTCTCCAGCCCAATTTACAGTGAGTTCTGGGTTTTTCCATCCCCTGAGAAGCTGTCCGAACTCACCTTTTACTGTGCCTTGATTATCTATAATATAGTAAGGAGTATTGAATTGAAGATTCTTTAAATCAACTAGAACAAGAAGCTTGGTGTTGTTGAGGTTAAGAACAGATTTAGAATCGACAGAGATGGGCCTTAGGCTCACATTGGTGGCATTATCAGAAGAAGGCGGAATACCAGGGGTGCCAAAGACAATGGAGAAAGTATCAGCTAGGGTGACAGTTGAGTTCTCAAGCCTGAGAGTCCTCACATTGCGGACCTTCGTTCCCTCTGAGACAAAAATCCCCACCCAGACCATTCCAGGGTTGTATAGGGTAACATTGGCCGAATCTACTATATATATCCCCACCACATCCTCTACCGTTGACCCTCCACCGGTAACCGAGGCCGTTATCGTCCCTTCATTGGAAATATAAGAATTTAAAAGGTTAGAAAATCCAACACCATATATTTCACTTATCTCCGCTCCTTTGCCTGCCGAGACCAGAGCACTAATGGAACCTTTGTTTGAAAAAGAGAATATGTTTGCTCCAAAACCTACACCTCCCACGAAACCAATGGAAACTTCAGCATTATCTCCGCTAGCATCACCAGCTATAACAGAGGCAGAGATGGTGCCTGTATTCTCAAATATATCTACACTTACCTGAAGATCGACCCCATAAATATTATTTACTCCTACAGTGAGAAAAGGAGCAGTGGCATTTCCTACAATTCCAGAGGCGTATATCTTTCCTGTTCGATTATTTTGAAATAAATCAAGGTTTGTATTATCTCCCAAAACACCTCTTACACCCCATATTGATTGATTATCTTCTTTTTCATCAGAAATTTCTATAGTTTCAGAATTAACAAAGGAAGTTTCTCCAGACGGAATCTCAAGGCCAACAACCCCCATAGCTAGAACCTTTCCTGTTAAAGCTAAAAAAGTAAGAAAAAAACAAACCAAGTTCTTTTTCATATTTTTTCCTTTTTAAATTGTTATTGAGTAAGCAAAATGTTTATCTTCTCTGCTATGCATATTCTGATAATAATCACCTTAGCCCCTATGATGGAACTAGCAGATTTTTTCTCCACTACCTTATGTCCAACCTCCTTCTTTTTAACCCTCTCTTTTAGGATAGGATAAGGGCAATACCCGAACCAACTTTTTAGGAAGCCTACTTGTAGTTCTTTAATTAACTTTAATTCTCTTGCTGCTTACTGGTGAGTTTGTATTTGTGGGTAGTATTTCAGTAATTGTGTCCGAAAA
>NZ_LSFI01000101.1 GCF_001642325.1 Thermodesulfatator autotrophicus
GCCTGTCAGATTAAGTCTGAGCTAATGCATTAATGAGAATTCAGCGTCTGGAAAACCGCGTTATGGGCGCTTAAGTGTTTACCAGTAGCCCAAAACACTTTCGGGACAATTTTAAAAATCTTCATATTCTGCGGGACACAAGCAAAGGCAATGAAAATTTTTTTCTTGATCCCGGTCTTTAAGGGATAGAAAATTTATCCCTTCCTTCGAGAAAGAGGGGGCAAAGAATAAGGAAACCTCTATGGGGGAGTGTCTTCCTTCCTTAAAGTATTAATGAGAGCGTAAAACAGATGACAATTTTGGGGTGGTCATTGCGAGCCTCCCTACTGCGTCATTGCGAGCGAAGCGAAGCAATCTCAGATCCCTTCGCTACCGCTCGGGACAAGGATTACTTCGTCGCACTTCGTGCTCCTCGTAATAACCTGGTAGGGTCACTTCGCCACGACGACTACATCGCCTCGTGATGACGCGATGTAAGGTAAAAAGTACTCCCATTAGTAGTTTAGTCATTTTACAATTTACACCGTCAGGCGGACACTCCCGTGTAGTGGTGCGTCTTTTTTCAGTCCTCGGAATCCTTTTTATAGCGATGATTTCTAAAATTAAGGTGCCAAAGTTGAGCAAGACAGAGATGAGCAGGCATTTAGGGCCGTGGGAAGAGATAGGACGGGTAGAAGGGGAGACGCTTTGCTGGGTGTATTGGTATAACAATCATAGGCTAATGGGGTCCAAAAGTTTCTGGCAAATCCGGGGCGGTTCAGTTATGACGGGGCCCTTTTCTGTAATGGCGAGCCTTTCTCAAATTGGTAATGGCTAGGTCCGTAAGGGCCTAAAACAATATCAGCTATGTTTTTTACTATATTTTCGTGTTATCTTTTTAATTTTTGTATCTAATAAGTACTTTTTTGAAACTTTTTTCATTCTTTTCCTATTATTTTAAACCTAAGCTATAATTCTTTAATTACCAGCCTTTAATATTTATAATGCCAAATATATACTATTTTATACATATTTTTAGTCTAAAATTAACATTAAATGTTACTATTAAGATAAAATTCTTACTATTGAGATAAAATGAAAGAAAATAGAAAGTATTTATCTAGATGGCATTAAATATAAAAGATTTTTGCTTGTTTTTCCTGATTAATTACTATTATTTCCCTGTAATTACTGCGCTTCACGGTTTTATCTCCCCTCAAAAAAATAAACGTTATAATCATGTGTTAAAACTCAAATTTTGTTTTACTGGAGAATTTTCCCCTTATATATAGAGGGTCTTAAAAATTTTTTAAAAGGAGGTAGCTAGATGGAAAAATTTTTGAAATGGCTGGAAGTAGTTGAGAACCTTGAGACCTATATTTTGGCAGAGCCCATACTGGAATATCTAAGGAAATTTGACGAAATAACTGATCCTAACGAATATGTCCTTTATGTGGAGGGGAGGCTTGAAGGGCGTAGCCTAATTTTTGATAGAGAGCCACTTGTGCCTCCACAGCACTTGCATGAGAAAGCCGTTATGCCTTTCTGGGTTCCACATGATGGTTTTTGGGGTTTTATTCACAAGCATCCCTATCCTTTTATCAGGTTTAGTGGGCCTGATCAGTCCTATACGCACATGTATCCCTTTGCCGTGGCCTTTTTATGGTGCGGTGGCCACATAGTGCAGGCCATTTATAGGGACATGGTAATTGCACAAGAGAAGGTAAAAATCCTTGATATGCCTCTTAAAAACACGAATCTTCCTGAAAAATTTGAATTTAAAGAAAAAGAAATAGCTTTTCCGCTAATCTGGGACAAACGCGTAAAGTTAGAAACAAAGTATTTTTCCATTGAAAAAAGGAACAAGGTAATGTGGATAGATAAGTAAAGGGGGGGAACATGTATCAGTGGCCACTTTTTGAAGAAGATTTAGAAGAATTAAAAGGTATAGAGTTGATAGAAGAACTGGAACTAAGAAAAGAGAACTTTCAATATAGAACTTGTTTTATTTGGGTAGTATTTCAGTAATTGTGTCCGAAAA
>NZ_LSFI01000102.1 GCF_001642325.1 Thermodesulfatator autotrophicus
GCGAGCGGAGGGAAGCAATCCTTGTCGCGAGGCGATACAGTCGCCGTGGCGCTCTCAATCTAATACTTTAGAATTTTGCAAAGGTCTCTAAGTAATACTTCTTCCAAGGGAGAGTGTTCTTTCAGTAAAGCGCTCTCCCTTGGTTAGTTCTTGTTCTAATTTAGAAATTACTTTTTTATTTTTATGCCAAAAATGTTGTTTTTTTAACCAGTTTATACCGGTTATTCTTTGTATCTTCCTGATCAAAATAAATAACTTCCAAATAGGTTTTTTGGGAGCAAATAGTTTTAAAAGAAAAGTTCCCATCATTAAAACAAACGGTGGTGTATTTTCATCCTCATCGTACATGAAGAAATTATCATTGTTTAGAACCATCCATTTGGTATAAATTTTTATCTCATTAAGACTTATCTCTTCTGGTTCATAACAATACGGCTTTAAAAAATTATCTTTTGGTTTATATTTAACAATATTTGCAACAGGAGCCTGATTGTATATTCTTAGTCCTATGCCTATATTAATCAAATCCCACTTTGAAGCAGCTTTTGTCAAGGTTTCATACGTTTCTTTTAAAGTAAAGATGCTCTCTTTAGGAGCGCCTACTAGTAAATACCAAGTTGTTGGTATTTTATGCTTTTTTAAAAGAAAACCTGCTTTTAATACATCTTCTTTGGTAAAGTTCTTACCAAGAGATTTTAAAGTAATATCACATCCAGATTCAGCACCTAAATCTACATCCATAAATCCTACATCTTTCATAAGCTGTATAAGCTCTTCATCAACCGCGCCCGGGTTTAGCCCCATTGTTCTTAACCTTAATTTAAGTTTTCTTTTCTTAAGTTCTTTCAAGATATTTTTGCAGTGTTTCAAAGGGACATTAAAAGTGCTATCGGTAAATTCTACATGAGAAATACCTGTTTCCTTCACCAAGAATTCTATTTCGTCAACTACTTTTTTGGGATTTTTTAATCTATAAAACTTACCTTCTATGGCATTATAGGTACAATAACTACAAGATAGAGGACATCCTCTTTTAGTTTGAATTTGAATAGGAGAATTAAATTTTCTATATTTACGAATATTTATATATTTAGCAGGATTTACTATGGGTATCTCATCTAAACAGGGCACTCGCCAAGGTTCGTTAGTGGCTATAATTTTCCCATTTTTTACAATATGGAGACCTTTTATATTTTTAAGCTTTTCCTCATTATTAAGATTTTCTAAAAAGGCAAGAAAACTTAATTCTCCATCACCTTTAATGGCATAATTTAATCCTAAATAATTCAGAATCTCTATAGGATTTATACTAACTGCTGGCCCGCCTATAACGATGGGACCAGAGAAAACCTTTTTTAAAGGTTCTATGACTTCTTTTTTGACATCAGCAATTAAGAATTGAGTATTAAACCCGGCTCCGTTATCAATATTCCTTATGCTTACGCCCACAACATCTGGATTAAACTTTTTAATGGTCTTAGCTATATCTTTAGCTGGATTTCGTGAAAAGCAGAGGTCTAATACTTTGACATCATAGCCTGCATTTTCAACAACCGCAGCGATGTGACATAATCCAAAGGGAATTACAGGCCAAGGCTGTTTAAATCTATTAGAGTTTATAAGTAAAATTTTCATAACATTTTCCTTATTTAAAATAATGAAAACAAAAACATTATAGAGAAGCCCTTTTTTCTATTCATCAGAAGACAGCAAGATATGGTCCCCTCGTTACTATAATGCCTCTCCTCGTTCTCGTCATTATAAGGCCGATTTACCATTCTGCCTTGCGAAGCCTCGTAAAGGCTGAAGCAACCTCAACCAAAGAGACTCCAGAGACTTCTTTGCCTTGCCCCGAAATAGACAAGGACTCACTCCGTGACAATATGAGAATGAGCTGCTAACCGTAACAAAATATAAAGTTGTCATTGCAAACAAAATAGAATTGTCATTGCGAGCAAAGCGGTAGTATTTCAGTAATTGTGTC
>NZ_LSFI01000103.1 GCF_001642325.1 Thermodesulfatator autotrophicus
CGCTACGTGCTTGATGTTGCGGCCCCACCGAGGCTTCTCATTGACGGGGTTACCTGGTTCGGAGGCGGGAGCACGGGCTGGATCCAGGCGAAGATCAGGGTTTCGAGTTCGTTTTCTCTTGCGAAGGCCTTTGAGGAGTTGAGGAAGAGCGACGAGTACAGGGAAACGGTGGATCGGGTGGAGAGGTATGCGGAGAAGCTTGAGGCCGAGGGCAAGGCGGTGGAGGCGGTAAGGCTTAGGCGCCGGGCGCTCAAGCTCATGATGGCCGGTAAGACCAGGATAGATCCAGCAAGCCTTGTACCTTTACAATAAGCAAAAAGGAGGGATCTTATGATTAAGGTTTATAAGGTAGTGTTAGTTTTAATTTTAAGTTTTCTCTTCTGGGGTTGTACAGCCTCTCAGCAGATTTCTCAGCAAAAAACAAAGATTCTTCAGCCAAAAGTAAAAATACAGGAACAATATGTTCGAGGAGAAGGGCTCGCAAGGAATTTTGAATTTTGGGTGCAACATGACGAAATAGGAAACCTGGTATTTTTTGGCGGCTACAGAAAATGGCAGGAGAACGGACTTGTTAGAGTAAACCCGATGATGGGTTTTTATTTAAAAAAAGCAAACCTATTAGCGATGTACGGAAAGATGGGGCCCAGCGTAGGGATAGACAGATTCGGGGTGAAAAAAATGTTCTTTGGAAATGAGTATGACCCTAATAAGTATCCTCTTCTGGTGAGGAATCCCAGGAATTATTTTCTTGAAAACGCAAACCATTACCTATCAGAGATATTAAAAAATAACTACGATCTCTTTGATAAAAGGTTACATCTTTTTTTCCTAAATAAGCAAATTACCCCAGAGGTTTTGCCGGTTTTTGCAAAGTATTTTCAGCATGGAAATGAAGAAAAATTGCGACATTTGGGGGTCAGGAAACATCTGGAAGCAGCAAATTACGATAATCCAAAGCTTTTTGCTGCGGTTACATTGAGAATACATCATTCAAATAAAGTAAAAGACTTTTGGAAAATATTACGGGAGCTAGATTCAGAGTCGTGGAAGCGATCGTATGAAAGGATTGAAAACCTAGAGGTGTCCATGGTCAATAATTACTACAGACTATTTTGGAAGTGTGGGCCTTATCCTTATCAAGTGAAAACAGGAGAAAAAAAAGTAAAAATAATTGCAAAAGATGAAAATGATCTACTAAAACAGATAAAAAAACTTTTTAGAGAGTATCAGAAGTCTTCGTTTTTTAAGACTACGCGGTCTTGTTTTAAGAAAGATTATCCTTTTTGCGGTATGGATGATAAAAATCCTGAAGCCAGACATAGGCGATACTGTAATGCTCGTCTCGACGAAATTTACATAGACGCAGACTCGAAAAGGGTTTTTGATTTCCGGGATCCAGCCGAGGTTTATAATTATATTTTTAAAGTTAGAAATTACTTGATCGAAACGTACGAAAAAGATGAATTCAGAATAGATAAAGAAAAAGCTCTCAAAGCAGCGAGAAAATTATGTCCGGCGGTGGCGGGAGAAATATACATGTGCATCAAAAAGGGAGACCCATATACAGGGAATGCCTCGGGTATAAAAAAAGTGATAGTATATCACTATTGCTTTATAGGTAAGGAAGAGTCTTATAGGACTTTCCTTTCTCAAAGAAGGAGATAAAAGTCACACATCCCTCCCTAAAGGGAGGGGTTAATCAATTACCCGGAGGTGCATATGACAAAAGCAAAACTAAAAATTTTAGTAACTATATTTGTCTTTATAAGTTGCTATTCTTCTTGTTTAGCTGGTGATTTTTGGCAAACACAACTTCAGAAAGGAGAAGAGATAAAAGAAGACGCGCAGAGAGCAGCCTCTGAAAGAAACA
>NZ_LSFI01000104.1 GCF_001642325.1 Thermodesulfatator autotrophicus
TCCTGCGGACACAGTTGACGAAACACTATGACCAATCGTGAAAGGATTGCTGAAAGAGTTGCCTTTCATAAGCCTGAGATTAACAAGGCTAAGTATGTTATTCTCCTAATTGGAGATGGTATGGGTTACTGGCACGTGGACGCCTTGCGCAGGTATCTCAATGTAGCCCGGACCAACATGGAAAGTCTCAGGTACTTTGGCTACATGACTACCTTTATGCGCAATTCTACCGGAGAAGGGGGGTTAAGCGGTGAGTACTGGGATGCCCCCAGCGAATTAGGTAGTTACGACCCCAATTTAGGCGGTTATACTCCATGGCAAATTCAGCCAGTTCCTGCTTACGTAGATGAAGGGGCAACAGATTCAGCAGCGGCTGGAAGCGCCTTAGCCAACGGGCACAAAACAGTAAAATATGCCCTTAATGTGGTGCCCAAACCTGAAGGCTACCCTGCTGATGAAGCGTTTACTGTAAAATATTACCCCACTATTGTTGACTTTGCCGAGGCCAAAGGAATGGCTACCGGGGTGGTAACATCTGTGCCTTTCTCCCACGCCACTCCAGCAGCCTTTATCGCCAAAACCCAGTATCGCAAAAACTACGGTGAGATTGCCAGGCAGATGATATTTTCAAACCTGGATGTGATTATGGGAGCAGGACACCCTTACTATGACGATAACGGTAAACCTAGGGAAGCCAATTTTTACTACTGGTCCACGAACAAAGGGCCATATATCAATGATGAGGACGGAGAGACCCTTTATGAAAAAGTAGTAAATGGAGCAAGAGGACGAGTCTTTGTAGAGGAAAAGTCAGATTTTGAAGATCTGGCTGATGGTGACGGACTTTTCCACGGAGGGCCTATGCCCAAGCGTGTTTTTGGATTAGCTCAGGTGGCCAACACCTTGCAGGCTAACCGTAATATTGACGACGGAGACCCTTCTGACGACTGGAAAGTAGGAGGACAAGCCTTTATAAGTAAGGTACCTTCTCTTGAAACCATGACCAAAGCCACTCTAGAAGTGCTTGAGCAGGACGAAGACGGCTTTTTCGTAATGATTGAAGGTGGAGCTATTGACTGGGCCAGCCATGCCAATAATATGACCCGTATGCTGGAAGAAATAATAGATTTTGATAAGTCTGTTAAAGCTGTTATTGATTGGGTAAATGATCCTACTAACGGAAGTAACTGGAATAACACCTTAGTGGTAGTGGTAGCAGATCACGAAACCGGCCATCTTCAGCCCTTAAACGTTACTGGAGATGAAGTTATAAAAGAACAGTGCTGGGGTGTAAATTGTGAAGGATGGCACCACCATACTAATAGCTTAGTACCCATTTACGCTCAGGGAGTATGTGCCCGTGCCCTTGCGGCCAAATATGACGGTGATATAAAAGATAACACTTACATTTTCAAAGTGATGTATCAGGCCATTCAAAGAGGTTGCTATACTCCGATACTACCAGAATAAGACGTGATAAAATAAAGGCTCTCCAAAAGGAGGGCCTTTATTTTTCTGGAGATTCCCTTCTTTTCAAACCAGTA
Organism: Thermodesulfatator autotrophicus; assembly: GCF_001642325.1. Taxonomy (GTDB): domain Bacteria; phylum Desulfobacterota; class Thermodesulfobacteria; order Thermodesulfobacteriales; family Thermodesulfatatoraceae; genus Thermodesulfatator; species Thermodesulfatator autotrophicus. The sequence continues at coordinate 1,545 of NZ_LSFI01000104.1, forward strand.
GTTAGACTAGAAGAAGAATTTTTACATCATTGCGTGTTATTAGTTGCATTAGCTCAGACTTAATCTGACAGGCG
>NZ_LSFI01000105.1 GCF_001642325.1 Thermodesulfatator autotrophicus
GGGGGGTATTGACAGATTGTGGGAGGTGGTTAAATTAGCGGGGCCTTTGAGAGAGAGGCGGTTGTTCTTTGGTAGGTAGGAAGGGAGTTACAGCATCTTGACAGAAATGTGGCGGATGTATAACATATAGAGTTGCAGAGATTAAGCAGTTCTTTGATTTTCATGAGCAGTTAAGCCGCCTGTCAGGTTAGGCTTGACAGGTGGATTTATGTGTGTTTAGATTTAAGTTTGCTGGTCAGGTTGATCTTTGAAAACTGAATAGCGGCAGCGGGCAAGCGCCTTTAAGAGGCTTGTCAGCTTTTGAGTTTTTAGGGAGCTAGAGAGCCTTTGCGTTGAGGTTTTAACGTGAGGGTTTGATCCTGGCTCAGGGCGAACGCTGGCGGCGCGCCTAACACATGCAAGTCGAGGGGGAAAGGGCGGCTTCGGCTGCCCGAGTACACCGGCAGACGGGTGAGTAACGCGTGGGTAACCTGCCTTGGGGTCTGGGATAACCACCCGAAAGGGTGGCTAATACCGGATACGTTCCTGAGGTGCGAGCCGAGGGAAGAAAGGGTGCCGCTGCATAGCAAGCACCTGCCCTAAGAGGGGCCCGCGTCCCATCAGCTAGTTGGTGAGGTAACGGCTCACCAAGGCGACGACGGGTAGCCGGCCTGAGAGGGTGGTCGGCCACACTGGCACTGAGACACGGGCCAGACTCCTACGGGAGGCAGCAGTGGGGAATCTTGGGCAATGGCCGAAAGGCTGACCCAGCGACGCCGCGTGGGGGAAGAAGGCCTTCGGGTCGTAAACCCCTGTCAAGGAGGAAGAAGCCCTTTCTGGTTAAGAGCTAGGAGGGGTTGACGGTACTCCTGGAGGAAGCCACGGCTAACTCCGTGCCAGCAGCCGCGGTAATACGGAGGTGGCGAGCGTTGCCCGGAATCACTGGGCGTAAAGGGGGCGTAGGCGGCCGGACGAGTCGGACGTGAAAGCCCGGGGCTCAACCCCGGAATTGCGTTCGATACTGTCTGGCTTGAGGTCCGGAGAGGCCGGCGGAATTCCCGGTGTAGGGGTGAAATCCGTAGATATCGGGAGGAACACCGGTGGCGAAGGCGGCCGGCTGGACGGCACCTGACGCTGAGGCCCGAAAGCGTGGGGAGCAAACCGGATTAGATACCCGGGTAGTCCACGCCGTAAACGATGGGTGCTAGGTGTGGGGGGTTAGACCTTCCGTGCCGAAGCTAACGCAATAAGCACCCCGCCTGGGGAGTACGGCCGCAAGGCTGAAACTCAAAGGAATTGACGGGGGCCCGCACAAGCGGTGGAGCACGTGGTTTAATTCGATGCAAAGCGAAGAACCTTACCTGGGTTTGACATGCTAGGGGACCTTCCAGAGATGGGAGGGTGCCCGGGTTTTACCCGGGAGCCCTAGCACAGGTGCTGCATGGCTGTCGTCAGCTCGTGTCGTGAGATGTTGGGTTAAGTCCCGCAACGAGCGCAACCCTCGCCCTTAGTTGCCAGCGGGTAGAGCCGGGCACTCTAGGGGGACTGCCGGGGACAACCCGGAGGAAGGGGGG
>NZ_LSFI01000106.1 GCF_001642325.1 Thermodesulfatator autotrophicus
CGGGAAGGCCTTAAGGCCGTAGTCTTCCGCGTAGATAATGCGCCCCGTGCGCCAGTGGCGAAAATAGCGCACAAAGCGCACATCGCGCGGCCTCTTTGGAGGCCTTCGCATGGCAACCTCCTGGCGGGCCTTTGCTTGACAGGGGAGGGAAACGTATGCTATTAGGAAGGTGGTTTTAGAAAGTTTCCCATCCTGTCAAGGGGCGCCGACCCGCGGTTGAGTTTAGGCGCCCTAAAATTTTTTAAGACTTCGTAATCTGCTCCTTACGAAAGCAGGGTTCACCTCATAAATGTCAGCCAACTCATAAACATTTACCTCCTGTTGCAGTAAAATTGTTAGTGTCGGGAATGGCATCAAAAATTCCTGGGCAAAAGCCCAGGCCTGCCATTCTGGGTTTTCAAAAGGTCTGAGCCTGGTCTCCTCCACACGAAAGAGAAGGCTTTCCTTTCGGCCCAGCACTGACACGAAATGCTCGATTTGAAATGGATGCCTTAGGCAGCAGTGTCCGCTTTCATGGGCCACTGTAGATCGGAAGAAACGCTGTTCATGCCATTTTTCCGCTTCAAGCAGCTCTCTGGCCACGTAACTTTTGCGTTCTATCGCTTTGGTAACCCCAACCGCCTCTGCCGGAATTTCATCATAACCTACGTAACCAGTCTGAATTCTAAAATTGCGGGGAATGTAAACATCAAAGAGCCTTTCCACATCGCTTGGTTGGGGCTTTTGTAGGGCACCCGGCTGGATATCGGCCAAGATTTCCAGGACCAGACGACGAATTTGAGCACGCGAAAGAGGTCTGACGCGAAAGGTCTTAGCCATTTTCCTCCTCCAAAAGTTCTTTTATGATCTTTTCAAGTTTATATTCCGGAGCCTTTTCAACTGCGCGAAGAAGGGCAAAACCTAGCTCTCCGCGAGACTGAATAAACCGTCTGAGTTCTCGTATTTTTTCCGGAGTGATTCTTGACTCTTTGGCTAGAGAGAAAAGTTCATTTTCATCCAGATCGAGAGCTTTGGCTAACCTACGAATTATCTGAGGATCTTTAGGCGGGTTCTTTTTCCCGTGCTCTATTTCAGAGAGATAGCCTGGAGACATCTTGGCTTTGGCGGCGAGCTCCCGAACGGTAAGCCCTTTATCAGTCCTGGCCTTAAAGATGAGCTCGCCGAACCTACTCATTTTTTCACCTCCCGTTCTCAATATTTAGCGAACTGTTCTCAAGATAAAGCGAAACATTTTGACTGTCAACCCCTCCCCGTCAACGAATTTTCCTCTTGACTTTGTGTCAATGACATTCTATTAAATAAACATGTCAATGACACAAGAAACTCAGAAAGGAGGATGTCATGAGGAAGTTCAGGGCCACCAAAGTAACGAAACACGGCACGCGGGTTGAGCTTTGGGCGGCGGCCTTTTCCAGGGAAGAAGCCGCTATCGTGGTCACGGCTCTCGTGCGCAGAGGCTTCAACGTCGAGAACTGC
>NZ_LSFI01000107.1 GCF_001642325.1 Thermodesulfatator autotrophicus
GCCGCAGGGACAGCCTGTCTGCCTCGTCCACCATGATGAGGCGCCGCTCACGGGCCAGCTCCTCCTGGATGACCTCGAAGCACCGCTGCGTGGCCCGGGGACGGATGCCTCCGAGCAGAAAGGCCACCTCGCGAAGCAGCCCCGTGGGCGTCCACCAGTCGCAAAAGCGGCAGTAGATGGCCGAATTCACCGAGGCGAGCCGCATGGCCGCCGTGGTCTTTCCCCTTCCGGCGCGCCCCACCACCGCTGCCATCGCGAGCCCCATCCCCGCGGGGGCCTCGAGCTCTTGAGCCAGCTCGAGAAACCTCTTAAAATTCGCCGTAGTTACGAAGACATCTCGCATGGTTCCCCACCTCCAATGTCTTTTTGGGCCGGGGTGCCCACCGCCCCGGCCGTAATTTCTTCTCGCTCACGCTCAAACATCACCCGGCAGTAGTCGTCCCAGTACGAGGCCTCTGTCTGGTCCATCTCGGCCTCGAACTCCGCCATGAAGGCCGCGTCCTCGGCGGAGATGCCCTCGCCTTTGGCCAGGCGCTCCAGCAGGTACATGTAGCGGTCGCTCTTGTAGACGAAGACCGGCCCGTTCTCCTCGGCCTGCATGGCGGCGCGCTCCTCGAGCTCGCGGGCAAAGGCCTCTTCGTCGATCTGGGGCTCGGGCTGCGCGGGCTCGGCGGCAAGCTCCGCAAGCTGGCGCTCGAACTCCTCTTCGGAGATAACCGGCGGCTCTTCGTGCTTCGGCCTCCCGAAGACGGCCTGCGGCCGCTCTTCCTTCGGCACCTCGGAGAACTGCCTGATGTCAGGAATGCCGCGGGTGAGCTCGCGGTAAATCTCAAGGAACCTCTTGCGCCGTCGGTGCTTCTCCTCGATCTTGCGAGCAGCAAGCTCTGCATCCTTCATGCTGGAGTAAATGACGGCTTCCGCCCGACAGACGAACTCACCCCGGTGGAAGACGAGGATCCATTCCGGATCGTAGGGGTCGTAGCGCACCTCGACCCACTCCCCAGAAAGCCGCAAAAGCTCCTCGTGCGTGTAGAACTCGTTCCGGAAGCGGATCATCCCGCGGTCCACCTTCCGCGGCCGCCGCTCGCGGTAGAGGAAGATGGTGGCCAGGATGGCCTCGTCCGCGTAGCGCGGCCGGAAGCCCTCCTGCGCCATGCAGGCCGCAAGATACGAAAGCGGCGTGCACCTGGCCTCCGGTGGCCTGGGGCGGAAAGGCCATTCGCGGTGC
>NZ_LSFI01000108.1 GCF_001642325.1 Thermodesulfatator autotrophicus
ACTATTCCAAAATCTTGGTAACAACACCTGCACCTACCGTGCGTCCACCTTCCCTTATCGCAAATCGCAATCCCTCTTCCATCGCCACAGGCTTTATCAACTGCACCTCAAACTCCACATTATCCCCAGGCATCACCATCTCCACTCCCTCTGGCAACGTCACCACTCCCGTCACATCCGTCGTCCTAAAATAAAACTGCGGCCTATATCCATTAAAAAACGGCGTGTGACGACCTCCCTCTTCCTTCGTCAATATATATACCTCCGCCTTAAAACGCGTGTGCGGCGTTATGCTCCCAGGCTGCGCTAATACCTGTCCCCTCTCTACCTCGTCCTTACCTACCCCTCTTAACAATATACCTACATTGTCTCCTGGTAACCCCTCATCTAGAATCTTCCGGAACATCTCCACACTAGTCGCCACCGTCTTTATCGTCGGCCTCAACCCCACTATCTCTACCTCATCCCCAGGTCGTATCACTCCTCTTTCCACTCTCCCTGTCACCACTGTCCCTCGCCCACTTATGCTGAATACGTCCTCTATCGGCATCAAAAACGGCTTGTCTATCTCCCTCTTAGGCTCAGGTATATAATCATCTACCGCCCTCATCAACTCCCATATCTTCCCGCACCACTCACATTCCTCCTTGCCACACCCACACTCAAGCGCCTTTAACGCACTTCCCCTTATCACCGGTACCTCATCTCCAGGAAAATCATACTTGGAAAGCAACTCCCGAATCTCTAGCTCCACTAACTCCAACAACTCCTCGTCATCTACCATGTCCACCTTGTTCATAAATACCACTATCGCCGGCACGTTAACCTGACGCGCCAATAATATGTGCTCACGAGTCTGCGGCATAGGACCATCTGTGGCTGCCACCACCAAGATCGCACCATCCATCTGCGCCGCTCCCGTAATCATGTTCTTGATGTAGTCCGCATGCCCAGGACAGTCCACGTGCGCATAGTGGCGCTTCTCTGTCTCATATTCAACGTGCGCCAGCTGAATGGTAATCCCCCTCTGCTTCTCCTCTGGCGCACGGTCAATATTGTCAAACGGAATCCATTCCGCCCAACCCTTGGTGGATAACACCCGGGTAATGGCACTGGTCAACGTGGTCTTCCCGTGGTCAATGTGACCTATCGTCCCAATGTTTAAGTGCGGCTTCCGCCTCTCAAACTTCTGCTTGCTCATCTCCTCTCCTCCT
>NZ_LSFI01000109.1 GCF_001642325.1 Thermodesulfatator autotrophicus
CCAGGATAGACGAGACAAATAAGCGCATAGACGAGACTAATAGGCGTATAGACCATTTGACTTTTCAGGTGGGGAAAATGGCGCAGGAGATTGAGAAGTTAAGGAAGCAGAAGGAATTCAACAGGGACGTTTTAATAAGAATTCAGCGCCTGGAAGACAAGGTCATGGGTGCCTGATTGCCAAAATTAATACTAATAGTCATGAGCCAGTGTAAACTTCCTGACTATTCAAGTATTCCTGAAGAGGCATTGAAAATTATCTCTAAAACCAGAACCATTGTTTTAGTAGGGGCAAGCCCTAAAGAAGAACGGCCCAGTCATCAGGTGATGAAATACCTGCTGGAAAATGGGTTTAAAGTTGTTCCGGTAAATCCCGGCCAGAAGGAGATTCTTGGTCAGAAGTGCTATCCGTCCATTTCAGATATTCCCGAAAAAGAGCCCGTTGACACCGTAATTATTTTTCGCAGGGCAGACATGGTTTTACCGGTGGTGGAAGAGGCCCTATCCCGGGGGATAAAAAATATCTGGCTCCAGGAAGGTATTGTTAACGAAGAGGCCCAAAAACTGGCTCACCAAAACGGCGCTCGCTTTGTTATGAATTTGTGTTTCAAGAAAGCCCACCAGTTGGCTCTTTAATTGCAGAATTATATTTGACACTAATTAAAGTATTATCGCGCGGTGGCGCAGTCGCCGCAGTGATTTTTGTTGCTTTAGCCAGGTTCGAAAAAGAGGGCTTTTCCTGCCATTACGAGTAGTACCTTTTCTGGTATTTATCGCAAGAGCGGTCTCAGCCGGATCATACGAGTCCACAAGGCCAACCAGATATTCCAGCCTGTTTACTGCGAGTGGGAACGAAGTGTCTAGGAAGCAGCCTCATCAACACGTTTACACGCCTGTAATTTCATTTTATGCTAAACTTGAAAGAAATAATTCAGGAGAAGTCTATGGATATCAAAGAAGCCATAAGGTCGGTCATTAAAGATATGATACTTCCAGAGCTTGAGCACATAAGGAAGGACCACCAGG
>NZ_LSFI01000011.1 GCF_001642325.1 Thermodesulfatator autotrophicus
TGCGCTTCTGGCCGTAGTAGAGCCTGATGCGGCGTTTCACTTCTTTGTCTGAGAACTGGTCTTCCGGGAGCATACATGTCGGTTTGAATGAGAGAGGCGAATTTTTTGAAAATAAAGGCGACAGTTTGAACGAGAGCGGCGACAACTTTTATGTCTAATCCCTAAGCTCTCTAATCCTCACCTGGGGGTCGGTGGCATCGAATTGGCTGAAATCCCATGTGATGGCCTTCACTTCTTCCTCTGTAGTGGCGTTTCTGATCTCGGCGTCCTTTTGGTAGTGGTAGTCCAGCACGGAAT
>NZ_LSFI01000110.1 GCF_001642325.1 Thermodesulfatator autotrophicus
CTGCGGACACAGTTGACGAAACACTATGGGTGCGGCCCGATGTGTTTTCTTTTCATATTTTTATAAGAAATCTTTTGCGCCGTTTTTCAGCACTTTCTTTTTTTCACGCAGAAAAAGAGCTTAACATTGATTTTAAAGGCCTTATAGAAGAGGCCCAAAAAATTAATACCGCGGGGAAAAAGTTAAGATTAGTTGAAATTACGCGCTATTCTGCGCGAACTAAACAAAAAATGCCTTTGCGGGGTCTTGTTGGTGAAGTTTCTTTTGAAGGCGACATTACGCCCTTTACTTCTCTTTTAAGGGCGGGCGAGTTTGTACACGTTGGGAAAAACACAAGTTTTGGTTTCGGATATTACAGAATTATATCTTCCTAAGCTGATTTCGTTTAAGCTTTAATTAGATTCCTGGCCGAGTTCTAAACGTACATGAACTGGCTCGTGCCTTTAAAACTTTTTCATAGAAACATTGGCTCCTAATCTTCTTTGTCACACAAATAACTGAAAATGGAAGCAATCCTATGGATCGCCCTGGCCTCTACGGAATTTACACCGATGAAAAACGCATGCTCTAAATGGCATTTTCCTTTGTATAGTTCGTTTTCGCGCAGAGCACATTTCCCATTATTTCTGTGAGAAGAACCATCGCTTTGAGAAGAACAAACAAAGCGTATAATCAATAGGCCATACACCAATTTATCTTTCAAAAGTCTTAAATTATAGGAAAACTATATCAATTTCTGCCATATTTCTTAATCTCTTACACCTCTTCTCCTTTTTGAGCCCGAAAAATCTTTTTATTTTTAGCGCCGCCTTCTCTACAAAACTTTGACTCCCTATAGCTAGACTCTCGGTAAAGTATTTCATTCGTTGTCTAAAAATTTCGCCTGTCCCTCTTTCT
>NZ_LSFI01000111.1 GCF_001642325.1 Thermodesulfatator autotrophicus
CGCTTACAGAAGTTGCTGAGCGTATAGGGCGCACCCGCCAGACGGTGTATAAGTGGAAAAAGCAGGATGCCGCCCGTGGCCTTGACTGGGACCGCCTGCGGCTTGAAAACACACTTACTGACGACCAGTTCCGCAAACGCCAGCAGGCCTTCCTGGTGGAGATGTTTTCCGCCTTTGAGAAAGACCGCGAAAAGCTCTCTGAAATTGAGGACCCGGAAAAGCGGCTTGAGCTCATAGACCGTTACGCCAATGTCTTCTACAAGCTTATGAACGCCGCCAAGCGGGCGGAACCTGAGGTTGCCGTTTCTGAAATTGTCACCAGAACCCTCAAAATAGTCGGAGACCTTGCCAGCCAAAGCGAACGGGCGGACGTGCTCCAGTTCCTTCTTGACCACCTTGAGGATGTAAAAGAAGCGGTTATCAAGGAGTTTTAAGTGCGCAAAGTGCTTGACCGGCGGCAGTTAAAGCATGATTTTGAGGCCCTGCGGGAGGAGCTTCGTCGTCTGGAACTCCTTTCGGATGCCGACCGGGAGGAACGCCGGCACCGGGCACCGAAGGATTTTCGCTTCTTCTGCGAGACATACTTCCCGCATCTTTTGAAGTACAAACCGTCCTCATTTCATGAGTGGTTCTTTGCCTCAGCTGACGAGTGGGCAGATGCCCCGGGCGCCAAGATAGAGATTGCCGCCCCGCGTGGAAACGCCAAGACCACCTTTGCCCGCATGTATGTCCTTTGGCGACTGGTGCGCCAGGACACAAACTTTGCCATTTTCATCTCTGATACCATTGACCAGGCCCAGGAAAGCCTGGAGTACATCAAGATTGAG
>NZ_LSFI01000112.1 GCF_001642325.1 Thermodesulfatator autotrophicus
TAAAGCTCAAGCCAGGATTCAGAAAAGATAGTCTTGCCAAGAAGCACCCTGGCCGTCTTGTATATCTCTAATTCCTTGGGCGAAAGCTTGCTCGGGTCAGGCTCGTCTCCGTCCATCATGTCATGCACCAGCTTTACCCACTCTGGATGCTTGCCCTTGGCTATCTCCACCAGCTCTTTGTCATACACATTGAGTATCGCCGAATAGAGGTTGTACTTCATGAGCATCATTAGATATACCCGGTCAAGATAGCACCTAAGGTGATGCGGCACCCCATTTGACACATTGGAAAGCCCGATGGTGCTCTTGCAACCAGGGGCAATGTCTGGCAGCATGGCCAGAAAATTTAGGCCTTCAAGAATCTGGTCAGCCCCAAGGGTTATGGGCGTGCCAATTGGGTCAACCCATATCTTCTCGTTAGGGATACCGGCCTCATTTAAGGCCATGATAAGGTCAACGGCCATGGCCGCCCGTTCGTTGGCGTCCCTTGGCATGCCCTCTGGCCCCCAGAGGAGGGCCACCACGTCACAGCCTACTTCGGCGGCAAAGGGGATGAGCTTTTCCATGCGCTCAGGCTGAGCGGAGATGGAGTTCATGAGCACTCCAGAAGGATTTTTTGAGGCCTTGATGCCAGCAATCATGGCCTCGGGGTTGGTGGTATCAAGAGAGATGGGGGTATCAACCACTTCTTCCACGACTTTTACGATCCAGGCGGCAAGGTCCGGGCCGTCTTTTTTGGCCGGGCCGATGTTTAAGTCCAGGTAATCAGCGCCAAGTTCAGTTTCTTCTTTGGCCATTTCCTGGATAGGGCC
>NZ_LSFI01000113.1 GCF_001642325.1 Thermodesulfatator autotrophicus
GGAAAGAAACATAGTGGGCTTTGAGTGGGAAGTGCTGAGGGATTAGTGGTTATTTTTTTCTAGTATAGTAGCGATTATTAATAAGAAGTAATTTCTCGCGGTGAAAAGCTTTCTTTCTAAATTTTAGAGCTTAAGTGTGCTATTTTTTATCAATAAAGCAGGTGGAGAAAGCCTATGGACATTAAAGAAGCCATAAGATCTGCTATTAAAGACATGATTCTTCCTGAGCTTGAGTACATCAAAAAAGACCATCAGGAGTTCAAGATTCAGATGGAACTAACCAATAAACGGCTTGACGACATGAACCGCCACCT
>NZ_LSFI01000114.1 GCF_001642325.1 Thermodesulfatator autotrophicus
CATAGATGAGACCAATAAGCGCATAGATGAGACTAATAAGCGTATAGATGAAGTGCGTGAGGATTTAAGCAAGCGGATAGAAGAAGTGCGAGTTGAACTTTCTGCAAAAATAGAAGGTGTTCGCTCAGACCTAACTGCCAGAATAGACGAGACCAACAAGCGAATAGACGAGACCAGCAAGCGCCTAGATGATGTACAAAGGGAGCTAACCGCCAAAATAGACGAGACTAACAAGCGTATAGATAAAGTTCATACAGACCTGATTGTCAGGATAGACGAAGTCCGCTCTGATTTTACGGCCAGGATTGATAGCGTTAATAATCACATAGATAAGACAACTTATAGCATAAATCAGCTTACTTTTCAGGTGGGTAAAGTGGCTCAGGAAGTGGAAAAGTTCAGAAAGCAGCAGGATTTTTACAAGGATGTTTTAATGTGTAAAAGTTTAGACTTTATCTGACAGTCA
>NZ_LSFI01000115.1 GCF_001642325.1 Thermodesulfatator autotrophicus
ACTTAAGAGACAGGCAGAAGAAGGCTAAGTGCAGTTGACTTCAAACGGCTAATTTCTTACTCTGATATTAAGTAATATTCTTGGGAGAGGTAATATGTTTACTTCAAAGATTACTTCTAAGGGTCAGATTACAATACCAGTTAAATTAAGAAAAATGCTGGGAACTGACCTGGTAGAGCTAGATGTGGTGGGAGAAGAGATAGTAATAAGGCCTATTAGAAAGCCTGGTGGAGCTTTAAAAAAATATGCCTTAAAAAATAAAAGCTTGGAAGAAGTAATGGCTTTAGAAGAAGAGGCAGCTAAAAATGGATTTCTCAAAGAAGATAACGATTATTGATACCAATGTCGTGCTGAGATATCTCTTGAGGGACCATGAAGAATTCTACCTGGAAGCAGAGGCCTTATTTGATAAAGCCTTTTCTGGTAAAAGCAAAATCTTTTTATTTGACACGGTTATTGCTGAAGTAGTTTATGTGCTTTCTGGTCTTTACAAGGTAAAGCGGCAAGAGATAGCCCAGGTGCTTACGGAACTCCTGAAAGCAAAGGGAATAATCACAATAGACAAAGATATTTTGCTTGATGCCCTTAAGATATTTGCTGAGAAAAATCTTGATTTTGTAGACAGCCTTTTGTGTGCTTATGGCAGAAAATATCAAGTTATTTCCTTTGACAAAAAAGTTAAAAAGTGTGTACAGGAGATTCATACGAAAGATAAATAGAAATAAGCCGCCGAGAGGTAATCAATTTCTACA
>NZ_LSFI01000116.1 GCF_001642325.1 Thermodesulfatator autotrophicus
CCCGGTTCACGTCCCCGGCAAATGCACACCGCACACCTTCAAGCATCGAAAGCCGCGCAATCTCCCTCCCGTACCTGGTACGCAAAATGTCCGCCTCCGCCCCGGAAAGCGCCTTCCGCGCCTTCTCCTCCGTCCGCCTGAGCGCCTCGTCCGCCAGCACGTAGAGATCCTCAAGCCCGAGATCCGTAACGTTCACCACGTCCCCAACCTTCTTCCCGGCTCCTATCTCGCCAATGGCCGCTAAAAGACGCTCTCCGGCCGCTCCGATCACCGCCCCGTACCAGACCAGACACCCCACGTAGGACTTGATCTTTCTCTCTACATCAAATCCCAGAGAGTCCGCAATGTTTGCCCTTGTTCGCGCCGCCTGCTGAAAATACTCAAGCCCCGTCCTATCAAGCATTCCATCCGAAAAGTAACTTACACCAAACTCCGCCCAGAGCTTCGGATGTTCGGCCACCTGACAACGGCCCCAGAGACCCAAACCCTTCCGCTCACGCTCGGCTATGAGCGGTAAAAAAATCTCCTGAAGCCCCAGCTCTATTACCCCGGAAACTCCGCTCTCCATGGAAAGAACCCGCTTCCGCGCCTCCTCCTTGCTGATGCGCCTGCCCTGACTCTTACCCTCGGTCCTGCGCTCCCCCTCCGTCTTACGCCTCTCCTTACTCTCCTTTTGCTGAAGAGTTTTTTCCTTCGCCGTCTCACGTGTCTTCTCCGTCTCATGACTCAAAAACCCCGCCGCCG
>NZ_LSFI01000117.1 GCF_001642325.1 Thermodesulfatator autotrophicus
TAAGACGTGCATAGCGGTAAAGAAGGCGGAAAACAAAGAGAATTCCGTTTCGGTAGCAAAGGTCCCGTTCGGCTGCCAGGCAGGTAATTTCTGCAAGCTTTCGTCCTTTGGCTCGCAGTTTGTCAAGTTCAGCTTTATAAGTACTGTCACCGGGGAGACCAAGTTCAGAGTCAATTACCACCGTGGCCGTACTGGCTATTTTTTCATTCATCATCTTGTTATAAGCTATACAGACCCGGCTATTGGGTAATGCTTGATAGGGGGTATAAAATAATTTTTTTTCATTAGGGCGGATTAATTGGTAACTAAGATAACGTTTATAAACCAGTTCAAAAGCGTGAAAAAAGTCTTTTCTGGAAAATGCAAATTTAACACCATATTCCCGAGAATGAATGACATCGGGAACTTTGGATAGTAAAAGCCGTCTTTTTTGCCACCAAAACTTTTCGTTTTTGATAATTTTAGCCGTATTAATATAAAAATTAATTTTTTTAGAATAACACTTAGAATAACACAAAAGAGGTTTAATAAAAGTTAAAGTTTTTTAAAAAAAATTCGAATACTTTAATTAGGCAATCTTTATAGAATTCTATCAGGGATTAAGAGATTGCTTAGCTTTGCTCATAGTGTTTCGTCAACTGTGTCC
>NZ_LSFI01000118.1 GCF_001642325.1 Thermodesulfatator autotrophicus
CCGCCTGCGCCAGCGGGCAGAGGTGTATCACCTGGTGCGGAAGCGGCGGCGTGCCGGAGGCGACAGCCGCCTTGACGATGGCTACCTGCACGTCCGGCGGGAGCTCGTGCACCGGGCCGTAGAGCTTGCGCTTCCCGCCCCGCGTCTTCTCGATCCGGTAGGGCCAGGCTTCGCGGTTGCCTCTCCTTCGAACGCTTCTCTCCGTGATTCCCAAGAATTGAGCTAGTTCTTTAGTCGAGCAGAACTCCTTCATTCCCCCGCCTCCGTGTGTTAATATCCGGTAAAAATAAACGTGGAGGTTTGCATGATCCCTGAGCTGTCTTCTGTCCTTTCCCTGGTGAAAACAGCAAAATATCTGACCCAGGATCTCCGGGAAAAGATTTCCGAACGCATCGACCTGGCCTTACAAGAACAGTTATGTAAGCTTATGGATACCATTTCCGCCCTCCACCTCCGAGTACTTGATCTTCAAGAGCTTGTTATGAATCTTAAGGACGAAAATCAGCGCCTTAAGTCGGAGATAGCTAAAGCAGAGCAGTGGAATAATGAGAAAGAGCAATATGTACTTGCGGAGATCATTCCCGGCCA
>NZ_LSFI01000119.1 GCF_001642325.1 Thermodesulfatator autotrophicus
CAGCCATTAGCTACCTCCAAAAACTTCATTTATGGCATTTGGTATCATGTTAGTTTCAATATTTGTTTTTAGATTATTGAGAATAGTTTGCGTATTAATAGTACCAAAAACACTTGTAAGGCGTTCAATATTGACCTTTGCTCTTTCAAAATAGGTACGAATTTCTTGGTAAATTTTGGCATTTAACTCATCAAGAGCCGTGGAGGAAAGCATATTTTGCGAAATACTTACCGTCTTTTCGTCAAGCACAAACGGATTACCGTCAGCATCTGTCTGATCAAGATCAACAAGTGAAATAGTAATAGTTACCGTTACTATCTGGCGAGAAATTGAATATCCAATGTCTTTTATTTGCACACTTAAATTCATCTTTTCCTCCTTTAAAAAAAGTCCAGGTCAGAAAGTTTTTTCTCATTACCGGTATAGCGCACGCCGCTTGCAGGCGTACTGGTCTCGCCCTCCGCAGCGCCAATGGCCACTTCCCCGCGGCGGATGAGGTCAAGCAACCTGATGGCGTTCTTGTAGCGGG
>NZ_LSFI01000012.1 GCF_001642325.1 Thermodesulfatator autotrophicus
CTTGCCTTAAAAAGTTTGCCTGTCCCTTTTATCGGCTAAACTTGAGCTGAACTAAAAATTTGTCCATACATTTCTGTCCTTTTTACAGAACTGTTGGTAAAATTGCTTAGTCACTAATTAAAATCTATTTTAAAACTTATGCAGCGCAATTTTATAGCACCCATAATAGGCTTTCTGTTAGCAGCCACTGTCATTTTTTTGACTTTGCGCCTTTATCTTCCATTTTTTCAACCTATTGCCTGGGCAGCGGTGATTGCCCTTTTTTTGCATCCTATTAATCGTTTTTTGCGGCGCAAACTAGGAGGCCGAAGAGGACTTGCCTCTTTGCTTCTTTGTATTTTGTTTATAGTTTTTATTTGTGTACCTATTATTTTTGCCTTTGCCAGCCTTACTTCCCAGGCCATTGACATTGTCACCACCATTAAAACCCATATAGAAGAAGGCAGGTTTACCCTGACTTTTATGCCAGACCCAGAAAAGTATCCCAGGCTATATGCACTCACCAAAACTCTCTTTGAAAGAATAGCTATATATGAACAAGAAATTCAACAGACTTTACTAACGGTAGCTTCTTCGGTGGGCCAATTTTTACTTTCCAGAGGAACTGATATTTTTCGCAATACCATCAACATTATTTTGCAAATAGTTTTCATGATTTTCACTCTTTTTTATCTATTCCGGGATGGAGACTATTTTGTAGATAGCATAAAAAAACTTTTGCCTGTTCCTCCAGAAGAAGCCAACCGTATAATACAAAAAGTTCAACAGGTTATAGAGGCCACACTTTATGGTTCTATTTTGACGGCAGCAGCCCAGGGTTGCCTGGCCCTTTTGATTTATCTTATCCTGAGGATTGATTCCGCCTTCTTGCTTGGATTATTAACGGCTTTTGCCTCTTTTATTCCTCTTTTAGGCACAGCTATGGTCTGGGCCTCGGTGGCCATTTATCTCGCTATATCAGGAGCCTTTGTTAAGGCCATAATTCTTGCTATTTACGGCTCCGTTATAATAAGCCAGATAGACAACCTTATAAGGCCTTACTTCATCGGAGGGCGCACAGAAATACATAATCTCTTTATATTTTTTAGCATTCTTGGCGGGCTTAAATTTTTTGGTTTTCTGGGGGTCTTTTTAGGCCCTATTCTCGTAGCTCTCTCTATCTCTGTGCTTGAAATTTACCGACAAAAGATTACAGAAGAACTCTATGCCAGAACTCCCCGAAGTGGAGACTATTAAAAATAGCCTTGAACCCCTTATTACGGGTAAAACTATAATAGATTGCCAGGTAAACCTGCCTAAACTGATATCACCGGCAGATTTTGCGAAAAAAATAAAAAATCAAACCATTAAAAGATTAAAACGACGGGGAAAATTTCTCCTAATTTTCTTAGAGAAATGGGTTATTATGGTCCATTTTAAGCTTACTGGTCAGCTTATTTTTATAAAAAATGATTTATCTCCTCCACCCTATACTCATGTTGAATTCTTGCTTTCAAAAGGTCGCCTATTTTATGCTGATTTAAGACAATTTGGGCGTCTTATGCTCTGGCCAAAAAAAAATATAAACGAACACCCTTCTTTAAAAAAACTAGGACCTGAACCTTTTGAATTAGATGCAGATTCCTTTTTTAAAATTTTGAACAAAAGTCCTCAGAAAATAAAAGCCTTTCTTCTTGACCAGAAAAAATTGGCTGGCTTGGGAAACATTTACGTTGATGAGTGTCTTTTTAGAGCTGGCATTCACCCGGCAAGGCCAGCTAATTCTCTCTCTCTAACTGAAGCTCAAAGGCTTTTGCTCACCATAAAAGAAACCCTACAGGACGCCATAAAACTAGGCGGTTCTTCAGTTAGAAATTACGTTGATGGCCACGGCAAAGCGGGACAGTTTCAAAAAAAACATCTGGTTTACGGCAAGCGTGGTCAACCCTGCCCTCAATGTCAAAAGCCTTTACTTTATGCCCACATAGCCAGCCGCGGCACCACCTTTTGCCCTTTTTGCCAAAAATAAGGCAGCCAAACTTGAACAAGAAAAGTAAAAATAGTACAAAAAAAATATGACAGAACGTTTTCTTATGGGAGAAAAAGAAATAGACCGCGCTCTTACCAGAATTGCCCATCAAATCCTTGAGCGCAATCATGGTTGCAAAGACTTAGTCCTGGTGGGTATCCGCACTGGAGGAGTACCTTTAGCGGAACGCCTGAAGCAAAAAATCAAGCAAATTGAAGGGATTGAGCCCCCAGTGGGAGTGCTTGATATTACCCTTTATCGCGATGACTGGAGCCGTGCCTCATCTCAACCCCTTGTGCGCCAAACTCAGATACCTTTCCCTATAGACGACAAAGTCGTAGTCTTGGTTGATGACGTTATTTACACCGGACGCACTATTCGCGCTGCCCTTGATGCCCTGGTTGATTTTGGCCGTCCACGTAAAGTAGAACTAGCTGTTTTGGTTGACCGGGGGCACCGGGAACTTCCCATTGAACCCACTTATACTGGTTTTACTATTTCTACCTTGCCTGACGAGCATGTTACCGTCCGCCTTAAAGAGATATCAGGAAAGGACGAGGTAGTCCTTGAGCGGCATTAATAGGCATAAGATACCATCTTTTTCGCAAAACTTGCCTACAAAATGGTTAGGGAAAAAACTCCTTTTTTTTAAAGAACTTTCTTCTACTCAGGATGAAATTAAAAAAAGAGCACTGTCAGAGCCTTCTGGCCTGGTGGTCTGGGCGGATAGGCAAACAAAGGGCAGAGGGAGGCTTTCCCGATCCTGGTATTCTCCTAGGGGAGCTGGGCTTTATTTTTCAATCTTGCTCAAAGAACCTCTGGCACAACCAGTTACCCTTTATAGCCTGGCTACGGCTATAGGAGTGGCCCAGGGCCTTGACCAGTTGCTCAACATACCTGTGCAGCTAAAATGGCCAAATGATATTTTACTCAGGCAAAAAAAGATTGGCGGTATTTTACTGGAAAAAATACCATCAGGGTTAATCATAGGGATAGGCCTAAACGTAAGCTTTAAAAAAGAAGACTTACCGCCGGAAATAAGAGAAAAGGCCACTTCTATTTTTTTAGAGACAGGCCTTGTTTTAAGCCGCCCTCGCCTTTTAAAGGCTATTCTCGTAGAACTGGAAAAAATATACGAAAAACTTAAAGAAAAGGGCTTTTCAGCCATTGAAAAAGCCTGGTTAAAAAGAGATGTGGTGTTGGGAAGTCGCGTGGTCTTAAAACGAGGGGAAGAAGTCATCACCGGCCAGGCCGTAGGTCTTACCCCTGAGGGAAATCTCCTAATAGAAGCCAACCAGGATTTAATCACCATTTCTTCTGGTGAAATAGTAATGTGGGAAATTTCAGGATGGCACCAACCTAAAGCCGCCTAACGTATTGTTCAACTATCACCTTCAGAGTAAATTTTATTTAATTTCTTTTTCGCGAGGTTTGATATGACCATAAAAGAACAGGCACAAAAAGGAATCATCACTAAAGAGATAGAGCTTTGCGCGCTGGCTGAAGGAATTGAGCCAGAAAGGCTTTGCAAACTAGTAGCTGAAGGCAAAGTGGTCATTCCTGCCAATAAAAACTTTAAGCTCTCCCGCCCCTGTGCTATTGGAGCTGGGCTACGAACCAAGGTAAATGCCAATATTGGGACTTCTAAAGATTTTCCTGAGGTAGAACCAGAGCTTGAAAAACTAAACGCGGCTCTTTCTGCTGGAGCTGACGCCATTATGGACCTTTCTACCGGTGGTCCCCTTGACGAAATTCGTAAAAAAATCAGGGAAAACTGCCCTGTTCCCCTGGGCACGGTGCCCATCTATCAAGTGGCGGTTGAAACCGTTGAAAAGAAAAAGCCCATTGTGGAAATGTCTGTTGACCACATGTTCAAAGTAATTGAAAAACAAGCCCAGGACGGCGTTGACTTTATGACCATACACTGCGGTGTTACTCAAACTGTGCTTGAACGATTCAATTATTCTCAGCGGATTTTGGGTGTTGTTTCACGAGGAGGTTCTTTTCTGGTGGAGTGGATGGTTTATAACGACAAAGAAAACCCTTTTTACGAAAACTTTGACGACCTTCTCGCCATTGCCAAAGAATACGATATAACCCTTTCTCTGGGAGACGGAATTAGGCCAGGGTGCCTGGCAGATGCCACTGATGGCCCTCAAATTCAGGAGCTCATAATTCTTGGAGAACTTACCCTGCGAGCCTGGGATGCCGGAGTGCAGGTAATGATTGAAGGCCCGGGGCACGTGCCCCTTGATCAGGTAGAAGCAAACGTAAAGCTGGAAAAATGCCTCTGCCACGGGGCACCGTTTTATGTGTTAGGCCCTCTTGTTACGGATATAGCCCCTGGTTATGACCACATTGGCTGTGCCATCGGGGGAGCCATAGCTGCGGCAGCGGGAGCAGATTTTCTCTGCTATGTTACCCCAGCCGAGCACTTAAGGCTCCCTACCATTGAAGACGTCCGGGAAGGAGTAATTGCTGCCCGTATTGCCGGACATGCTGCGGACATAGTGAAAAGAGTTCCTGGAGCTTTTGAAAAAGACGTGGCCATGGCCAAAGCCAGAGCACGGCTTGATTGGGAAGAACAAATCAAGCTTTCTATAGACCCAGAAAAAGCCAGGCGCTATCGCCAGGAAGGTGGAGTCTCAAAAGGAAAAGCCTGCACTATGTGCGGGGAATACTGCGCTATAAAAGTTTTTGAAAGGGCCAGGAAAAAGAAATTCTTTGTAAGAGGAACGGAATAAGAGAAGGCGCTTGGGCGCCTTCTCTTTTAGGCAAATTTATTAAGAATCCAGGTAACAATCTCGCTCTTTAGCTTCATGTTGTCTTCTTCAGTCAAATTGGTAAGCCAGCGCCTTATCCATTTTTGTACTCGATTAAAATGAGCCTGATTTCCTTTTTCCCCATAAACCATCTCTAAGGCCTGGAGATACCAAATAAAAATAGCGTGTAGAGGGATACACTGGTACTCAAGGGTGATAGGGTATAGTGCCTCGTAAAAGGCGCGGTTTATAAACTTTTTGTCAGGTTCGCTAGCAAACTTGCGAATTACCAGCCGCGAGACATTTTCCCCCTCTTCACCTTCTTTAGGAATATTTTGCTGACGCTCTTGCAGGAGAACCATGTTTTCATTTAGCATTTCCATGCGTTCACGGTTAAGCTTGATAATCTCTTCCTGAAGAAAACCGAGCGCCAGCGGGTTTTCCCTTTCGCGATAATATTTAGCTAACTTCTGGCGTAGCGCCGATTTCCTTGAACGACCACCCATAAAAAATCACCTCTCTAGCTTTTTTAAAAGATTAAACTCAAGCGGCCTTTTTGGCAAATTTTCTTTAAGGGATTAGATAACAAAAATTCGCCTTACATAACTGTTTTCATCGCCTCCAGCTCTCGCAGTGACAAAGGACAAGTCATTGCGAACCACGAAGCGGCGAAGCAACCCACCCTCTCCATAACCCAGCTATTAGTTCGCTTAAGCTAAGGCCATTAAAAATAAAAACGGCGGTGCTGGTCAACCCTTTTGGCCGGCCCAATAATTGGCTCAAGCACTTCTCTTGTGCGACGTACTACTTGCCTGCTTAAAATTAAGGCCTCTTTGGCAGCCTCAACAGAAGGGTTCTGAGCCAGCTCTTTTATGCGCCTTACGTGATTCTTGATTTCTTCTGCCAGATCAGGTTCACAGGCCTTATCTATTTCAGCAAGTATTTTCTCAAGGGGCGGCTTCTCTTTAGGGGCTTCTACCTGGACTATAGCCCAGAGAGCACGGACGGCTCTTTCAGCTGCCTCTAAGGTAAATTTTAATATTTTTTCAGGGTCTTTTTCTTTTTCAGCTAAAGACATCTGCTCTTCTGCATATTTAAAATAAGTGCGCGCCCGAATATAAAAGGGCATTACACTTCCCCTCGTAAACGACGATAAAAATGTTCAGTAAGTTTTTCGTCTGCCAGCTCACAAATTTCAAAGAGAAGTTCAATCATATCCAGCATCTCAGCCTGGCCATCTGGTGGCCTGGCTTCAAGGTCTTCTATAAAGGCTCCGCTTTCCAAATATTCTTTAAATTCCTTGAGCTTTTTAAGTGTAAGCATTATTCTGCCCTCTCCACATAGGCTCCAGTGCGAGTGTCCACTTTTATAAGGTCACCTTCGTTAATAAACAGAGGAACTTTTATCACGGCTCCTGTTTCAAGCTTGGCAGGCTTTGAACCTCCAGAAACAGTATCCCCTCTAACTCCTGGTTCCGTCTCCACTACTTTCAAAACCACGGTGATAGGCAGGTCTATACCAATTGGTTTGCCCTTATAATAAAGAACTTTGACGTTGATATTCTCTTGTAGATACTTCCAGGCATCTCCTAGCTGTTCTTTATCAAGATAGACCTGGTCATAATCTTCCAGGTCCATAAAGACGTACCGGTCTCCCTCAGCGTAAAGATACTGCATCTCTTTTTCTTCCAGGTCTGGCCGTTCAAACTTCTCGCCTGAGCGAAAATTAGCTTCTAAAACGCGCCCAGTAATTAAATCACGCAGTTTAGTGCGCACCGTGGCCTGGCCTTTGGCCACCTTTGAATGCTGAAACTCTAAAATTTCAAAAGGCTTACCATCCCATTCAATTTTTAAACCACGACGAAAATCCGAGGTAGAAATAGACATAATCTCCTCCTACTTAAAAATAATTAAACGCTCACCATCTTTTACCAGGCCATAGTGTCTTCGTGCAATTTCTTCGTAGACCTGAGGGTCACTCTTTAGGCGAGAAATCTTGGCGGAAAGGCGAGCTTTCGTCAAGAGGAGATTTTCTTTTTTGGCAGATAGACTAGAAGTTTGGCGGTCTAAATAAAAATAAAAAGAACTTCCTATTAGAACTAACAACAAAAAAATAAACGCTAGAACCTTTAAAGAAAAGAAGTTTCCGAAAAAGGCCTTCTGCGGAGGCCTTTTTCTCTTTTGCGCGTTAGACAAAACCTTGCGACGACGTTTAGTTTTTCTCTCTGGCCGGTAAACAGAAATCATTTTCCTCAAAAAAGAAAGGGGCGTTCCGCCCCTTTCAAGCCTTAGTCTGAATAATATTTAAAGTGATCTTTTTTTGTCATCTGACGGAGCCTTGATAAGGCTTTCTTTTCAATCTGCCTTATTCGTTCACGAGAAACCCCGAACCGCTTCCCAATTTCTTCAAGGGTGTACTCACTTTCTTCACCGATTCCAAAACGTAAACGGATAATCTTTTCCTCTCGCGGAGAAAGAGTAGATAGCAGGTTACGAACCTTTTCGGAAAGATCCCTATCTTTCACCTGTTCAAAAGGCGATGGGCTTTCTTTGTTTTCAATAAAATCTCCAAGCGTGCTATCTTCGTCACCAATAGGCAGCTCCAGAGAAACAGGTTCTTTAGAAGCTTCAAAAATAGCCAGAATCTTTTCCTGAGGGATACCTGTGCGTTCAGAAATTTCTGCTGGAGTAGGTTCACGCCCGAGCTCTTTTACCAATTCATAAAAGGCTTTGAAGAACTGGCTACGCAACTCAAGGAAATGTACAGGGAGACGAATGGTACGAGTTTTATCAAGTATAGCCCTGGTAATAGCCTGCCTAATCCACCAGGAGGCATAAGTGCTAAACTTGTTACCCTTGCTGTAGTCAAAACGGAAGACTGCGCGCATTAAGCCCAAATTACCTTCCTGAATAAGGTCTGCCAGCGAAAGCCCCTGGCCCATATAACGCTTGGCTATAGAAACTACCAAGCGCAGGTTGGCCTTGACCATCTCGTCTTTGGCCTTTTCAACCTCTTTTGCCCTTTCTTCAATAGCTCTATAAAGCTCTGCAATAGATGCATCTTCAGGATATTTCTTGTGAATTTCTTCAACGGTGCGAACCATTATGTTTAAGTGACTCTTTTTGGGCTTAAGACCAGGATCCCGCTTTTTCCAGAGTCTTATTTGTTCACGCAATTCTTCCATTTCACGAAGCTCGGAAGGATGCTCCATTATAGAATTCACTATGAACTGGAAGCCCCCACGGATTATCTTAGAAAGCTCTTCTTCCCTTTCAGGAGTGAGGAGTTCGTATTTACCCATTTCGCGCAGATAGGCAGAAGTTACCTCTTCGGACTCAGAAGCCGCTACGGGTTCTTCTTCCTCTTGAGTAACTACTTCTTCAATCTTTTTCTCAGGAGAACGCTCTGGCCATTCAGGGTGGTCTTTTTCAAAAAGTTCCTTTTCATCCAGAACTTCTATGTTATTCTTGTAGAGGAAATCGAAAATTTCTTCAATTTTTTTGGGATCACCAAATTCTTCAGGAAGGAGGTCATTCAGAGCTTCGTAAGTAATAGCTCCGTCTTTACCAGCCTCCAAAAGTTTTTCTTCAAGGTTTTGAACTTTTGTTTTCTTTTTCATAAAATTCTCACCTGCCCCTTAGGCATAGTTTTAAGATTAAGCCTTTAATATTTAACACCTTTTTTAAATATCGGCAAGTTTAAAATTTAAGTATAAAAACTAATTAATATTTTAACGATTTAGAATTAATTTGTAAATATTCTAAGGTAAGATCTTTTCAAATTCTTATCTTAATTGCAAAATGGTAAATATAAGTTAAATGTCAAGGCCAAAATGACAGATAAAGAGAGAAAAAAACTTGAAAAAATGCTTTTTTACATTTTGGGGCGCCGCCCTGATGAGTTTGGCCTTGTTCCAGAAGAAGGTTTTGTGCGTTTAAAAGATTTGCACCGGGCTCTAATTGAAGTGGAAGGCTTTAAAAATGTCCGCCTGAAAAAGCTTAAAGACTTTTTTCTAGTCTTCAAACCCGAACGTTTTGAATACAAAGAAGAATCCCAAGTAGTTAGGGTTAAGCCAGAACTGGCAGCCGAAGAAATTTACTTGAAAGAGTTCAGTGAAGACCTTCCAGGAATTTTATACGTACCGGTAAAACCCAGGGCCTGGATAAAAGTTTCTGAAGAAGGCCTTGCCTCAGAAGCCATCGTTTTAACCCCTGATGAAGAGCTAGCAAGAAAAATGGCCAAGAGAAAAGGGGCCCTGGTTATCAAAGTGGATACCAGAAGGGCTGCGGCCCTTGGTGCTATTTTTGAGCGCTTTATTGAAAAATTATTCTTGACCAGCTGGATTCCTGCCGAAGCCTTAAGTGGCCCAAAAGTAGATGAGTCTTTTAAGAAACGCTATTTACCTCCTCCCAAAAAAGAGAAAACACCTGAAATCTCTTTTGAAGTAGAGCTTTTCTCAGAAGAACGGAAACCCCCAGAAGAAGTCCTTCCGTATCGCAAAATAACTAAAGGCCGCAAAAAAGATCCTGCCTGGAAGAAGGCCCAGCGTCTAAAACGCCGAGAGAGAAGATAAGAAAAATAATTGTAGAGACCTTTGCAAAACTTTCTTCGCCACTTCTGGCCCGCAAGGACAAATCAAAATTGTCATCTGTTTTGTGGCGCCTATTAATAGTTATGAGTTTTCCAGAGATCAGTATATTAGTATTAATTCAAAGAAAGACTATATCCTTATATGCCACTCCTTTTATGTTTTTGCCTTTTCTCTCTCTTTTTATTCCTAAAAATTTTCTTAATTTGGCGGCTGTTTTGTCCACAAAACCTCGGCTTCCTATAGCCAGGCTCTCGGTAAAATATTTAACTCTATGCCTGAAAAATTTGCCTGTCCCTTTCTCAGGCTCTCCAAGCCCACCCTTCCCGTATACAAACTCCCGCAACAACTCAAACCTCTCTTTTTCTGTCTTGTTCTCCCAGCTGGTAAGTTCTAGATTGAGCGAAAGGAAATCTTTGCCTGTCCCTCTTCTTGACCGATATCCCAGCGAGCACCAGCGATAGTCCTCTGGCTTACCCACTATCCCTGCCCGCACTGGGTTTAGTTCTATGTAGGCCAGGCAATTAAGGAGCGCCTCGCCTGTCTCCACGATTACGGACTTGAACCTATCAGCCCAGAAATAGCCTCTGCGGTCAACCCGCCTGTTATACCAACGGGAAAACCGCTGTTTTATATCTTGCACATAGCGAGAAAGATTCCCGAGCCTTGCCCGCCACTTTTTGATTAGCTCTTCGTAGAAGTAAATCTTGCGTTTCCTTCCGTAATAGAGCCTGATGCGGCGTTTCACTTCTTCGTCAGAGAACTGGTCTTCAGGTAGTATGCGACAGAGTAGGTGGAAGTGATTGCCCATGATGCAGAAGCCGTAAACTTCCACGAAATAGACCTGAGAGAGCCATTGGATAAGGTGTAACAAGTAGTCCTTTTCTTCCGGACCTAGGACGTCGTGGCCAGGTAAGGCAGTACGAGAAATAATGTGATACGCGGCTCTCGGGTCATCCATAAAGAAACGAGGGATACGTGGCATGCCAAAAACTCCTTTAAAAATTTTGCCTGTCCCTATTATCGGCAGGATTTTGGCAGGACTTAAAAGTTTGCCTGTCCCCTTTTGAGTTTTCATTTGACTAATGTCTAGCCAAAAAGTATTTTTGAGGCAAAAAAGGAGGCCGAGGTGCCACTTCCAGACAAGTTTGGACATTTTGGGCCCTTTGGTGGGCGATACGTTCCTGAGACTCTAATGCCAGCCCTATTTGAGCTGGAAGAGGCCTACCGCCATTACAAGCGAGATAAGGTCTTTAAAAAGGAACTTGATTTTTACTTTAAAACCTATGTAGGAAGGCCTACTCCCCTTTATCCAGCCCGTCAGTTATCAAAAAAACTTGGCGGCCATTTGAAAATTTATCTCAAGCGCGAAGACTTAACCCACACTGGTGCGCATAAAATAAACAATACCATTGGCCAAGTCCTTCTTGCCCAAAAAATGGGGAAAAAGCGCATTATTGCTGAAACTGGAGCTGGCCAGCACGGTGTGGCCACCGCCACAGCTGCCGCTCTCCTTGGCCTTGAATGCATCGTTTATATGGGTGCTAAAGACACTGTTCGTCAGGAAATGAATGTTTTCCGCATGGAACTCCTTGGAGCAAAGGTTGTTCCCGTTTATTCTGGCACCCAAACCTTAAAAGACGCCATAAACGAAGCTATAAGAGACTGGGTAACCAACGTGGAAACTACCTATTACGTAATAGGCTCAGTGGTAGGGCCACACCCTTATCCAATGATGGTGAGAGACTTCCAGAGCGTAATCGGTAAAGAAACCAGAAAGCAAATTCTTACCGCTGAAGGACGTCTTCCCGATGTGCTCATCGCCTGTGTTGGTGGTGGTTCAAACGCCATGGGTTTCTTTTACCCCTTTGTGGAAGATCAAATGGTAAAAATGATAGGGGTTGAGGCCGCAGGGGCTGGCCTTGATACTGACGAACATTCTGCCACCCTCACAGTAGGCGAGCCAGGAGTACTCCACGGCATGATGACCTATCTCCTGCAAGATAAAGTTGGTCAGATAAAAGGAGCCCATTCCGTAGCTCCAGGGCTTGATTATCCTGGGGTTGGGCCTGAGCATGCCTTTTTTAAAGAAACAGGCCGGGCTGAATATGTAGCTGTTGATGACAAGGAAGCCCTTTCTGGATTCAAACTGCTTTCTGAAACCGAAGGCATTATCCCTGCCCTTGAAAGTGCCCATGCTGTAGCTTATCTGGCAAATATTGCCGAAAAACTCCCCAAAGGGACTATCGTTGTGGTCAATCTTTCTGGCCGGGGAGATAAAGACGTGGCAGCAGTGCGTGAATACCTGCGGAGGAAAAGTGATGACTAGAGGCGCACAGGCAGTAGAAAAAGCTATTCGTGAAGCCAATAAACGTGGTGAGGCCGCTCTTATCCCCTTCATTGAAGGGGGGGACCCGGATTTTGCCGCCACCGAGGATCTTCTCTGGGCTCTGGCTGAAGCCGGTGCCGATGTTATAGAATTAGGCTTTCCCTTCTCTGACCCTCTGGCTGATGGTCCCATTATTCAGGAAGCAGCCCAAAGGGCCTTGCGCCACCAGCCAACCATTGACCAGTTCTTGGATTTAATAGCCCGGCTACGCCAGGAAGGCTTTAAAGTTCCAGTAGTAATTATGGGTTACTTGAATCCCTTTTTCCGCTACGGCCTTGAAGCCTTTGCCCAGAATAGCCATCAGAGCGGCCTTGACGGAGCAATTATCCCTGACCTTCCTTTAGAAGAGGCTAAACCCTGGCTAAAAATAGCCCGCAAACACAGGCTTGCCAGTATCCTTTTAGCTGCCCCCACCACCCCTTCAGAAAGGCTTGAAAGGATTGCTAGGTCTTCAACAGGATTTCTCTACTATGTTTCTATAACAGGCATTACCGGCACTAAAGAGGCCCTTCCAGAAGAACTCGCCTTAAAGCTTGATCTGGCAAGAGAAGTAAGCCCCGTGCCTGTAGCCGTGGGGTTTGGTATCTCCAAACCCGAACAGGTAAAGGCCCTTTCTCCTCACGCTGACGCCATAGTGGTAGGAAGTGCTATCGTCAAACTTATAGCTGAACATGAAGGAGAAAAAAGCAAACTTCCAGAAATAGTTGGCCGCTTTGTAAAAGAACTCAAAGAGGCCACCAGACGTTGAAATGAAGGTAAGTGTTTCCCGTGATTTTGCTGAGATTTTAGCTGAAGAATCCCCCATGACTTTTGCCCATTACATGGAACTGGCCCTTTATCACCCGGATTACGGTTATTACGCGCGCGCCCCTAAGATTGGTAAAAAAGGAGACTACATTACCGCCCCTTCTATTCACCCGGTTTTTGGCGCCACCGTAGCCAGGCAAATCCTTGAAGTATGGGAGCTAATGGGAAGGCCTGAAGAGTTTGTTATCTGTGAAGCTGGAGCAGGGGAAGGCTATCTGGCGCTTGATATACTGGATTACCTTGAAAAGAAAGGGGTTTCTTTCCCTTACTACATCCTTGAACCCTTTTCCGCTAATCGTCTGCGCCAGGAAGAAATACTTGAAAAATATTTTGACCAGGTGAGCTGGTTCCCTTCCTGGAAGGAGGTCCCTTCTTTCAAAGGGGTCTTTATTTCCAATGAACTTTTTGATTCTTTTCCAGTACACCTGGTGCAAAAAGTAGAAGGCGAGCTACGAGAGGTCTATGTTAGCTTTAAAGACGGAGTAAAAGAACTACTGGCAGAGTTATCCAGGCCGGAAATCCTTGAAAGGGTGCATCTTTTTGTATCTTCCTGGAAAGAAGGCTATCGTACCGAAGTTTGTCTAGCCTATGAGGCCTTTTTAAAAGGGCTATCGCAAAAGCTGATTCAAGGAGCCGTCATCACTTTTGATTACGGTTACGGCCGAAAAGATTATTATCATGAAGAACGAACCAGCGGCACCCTTCTATGTTTTCAGGAACATCGCATCTTTGAAAATCCCTATCTTTTCCCGGGCAAATGCGATCTTACTGCCCATGTTGACTTTACTGCCCTTAAAGAAATAGGCGAAAAATTGGGCTTTTATACTTACGGCTTTACCTCACAGGCCTCTTTTCTGGTGGCTTTGGGAGTGGAAAAGCTTCTGGCTGAAATTGGCCGCACTGATACCAGGGATATTGAAGCCCTCAAAATGCTCTTATTGCCACAAGGGCTTGGTATGAGCCACTGGGTACTCATTCAAGGCCGAGGTCTTCCTCTGGAAACAAAGTTTTCGGGTTTTAAACTAAGTAATCGTTTGAAAGTGCTCTAATGGCAAGTATTTTCCAGATAGAAAAAAAATGCCCGCAAACCGGGGCTCGCACAGGCTTTCTCTTTACCAGACGAGGGGTTATTGAAACCCCGGTTTTTATGCCGGTAGGCACACAGGCAAGTGTCAAGACCCTTACGCCTGAAGAAGTAAGTGGCCTTGGCGCACGCATTATTCTCGCCAATACCTATCATCTCTTTTTGCGCCCCGGGCACGAATTAATAGCCCGCCACGGAGGCCTTCATCGCTTTATGAACTGGCCCCGCAGTATCCTTACTGATAGTGGGGGCTACCAGGTCTTCAGCCTGGCCAAACTTTGCAAGATTGAAGAAGAAGGTGCAAGATTTCAATCTCATCTTGATGGCCAGGAGTACCTACTTACCCCAGAGCTTTCCATGGAAATACAGGCCGGCCTTGACTCTGACATTCGTATGGTTCTTGATACCTGTATCCCTTATCCCTGCTCTTACGATGAGGCCAAAAGGCTTACTGAACTTACCCATCGCTGGGAAAAGAGGTCTCTTCTGGCCTGGCAAAAAAATCATCGGGAATCTCTAGTTTTTGGTATAACCCAGGGTGGTATGTTTGAGGACTTACGCCGGTATTCAGCCAGAGTTATTGCAAACTTTGACTTCCACGGCCACGCCATTGGTGGGCTAAGCGTGGGAGAGCCCCATGACCTTATGATTGAAATGTTAGAAGCCTCCCTTTCAGAACTTCCTGAAGAAAAACCCCGTTATCTTATGGGTGTAGGGACTCCACAAGACATCCTTGAGGCGGTATCTCGCGGTGTAGATATGTTTGATTGCGTTTTACCTACCCGAAATGCCAGACGCGGCACTCTCTTTACCTCTTTCGGAAAAATCAGCCTTAAACAGTCTCGCTACAAAGACGATGAACGACCCATAGACCCTGAATGTCAGTGCTATACCTGCCGTAATTATTCGCGCGCTTATTTAAGACATTTGTTTATGGCTGGGGAGCTATTGGTTTATCGGTTAAACACCATCCACAATCTCCACTTTTATTTATGCTTTATGGAAGGGATAAGAGATGCTATAAGAAAAGGGCGGTTTGAAGAATTTAAAAAACATTACTACGAAAGAAAGGAGGAAAGTGAATGTTAGGATTAGCTTTTGCCATGGCAGGTAATCCGCAACAGGGAGCAGGGAATCCTTTAATTGGCTTCATTCCCCTAATTTTAATTTTTGTGATTTTTTATTTCTTATTAATCAGACCACAGCAGAAAAGGGCCAAAGAACACCAGAAGTTTCTTGAAAACCTTAAACGGGGAGACCAGGTTTTTACTTCTGGTGGGCTTGTAGGCCGGGTAGAGAAAGTTGATCATGACCTTGTTCACCTTGAAATTGCCCCCAATGTTAAAGTAAAAGTAGTTAAGGCTTACATAGCCGGCCCACTTAATCCTCCAGAGCCTAAATAGCTTTAATGGCGGCCAAGGCCTTAGCCGTCCTGGGAACAATGTCATCGGTGGGCAAAAGTTTGCTCACCGCCATCATTTCCCACCATTTTGCTAAAAAGGGCTTTAAAGTCTCACCTTTTAAGGCCCAGAACATGTCGCTTAACGCCTTTGCTACTGCTGAAGGCGAAATGGCTTATGCCCAGGTCTTTCAGGCCTGGGCGGCTGGCCGTAAGCCCAGTGTAAAGATGAACCCCCTTCTCTTAAAACCTTTAGGGAACATGACCTCTGAAATTATTTTTCTGGGGAAAACGCAGGGCATTTTACCTTCGGGAGAATTCCAAAAATTCAAGGCCCGTTACAAAAAACAGGTTTTTGCCGTATTTGAAGAAGTTTTAGAAGAAAATGACCTGGTAATAATTGAAGGAGCTGGCTCGCTGGCTGAACTCAATCTCCTTAAAAACGATTTCGTGAATTATGAAATAGTTTTCCGCTACCAAATCCCTTTTCTGCTGGTAGGAGATATTGACCGCGGTGGCATCTTTGCCCAGATATGGGGAACTTACGAACTGGTGCCAGAACTCAAGGCGCTTTCAGTTGGTTTTGTAATTAATAAGTTTCGCGGAGCACCAGAGCTTTTTGCAGAAGGGCTTAAAATCCTTGAAGAAAAAACCCAAAAGCCCTGCCTCGGGCTTTTGCCTTTTTTGCCTTCGGGGCTATTTGAAGAAGATAGCGCCTCTTTAGGGCCTCCTCACGAAAAATTCAGCTCTGAACCTAAAAAAATTAAAATAGCCGTGATTTATTATCCTCATATTTCCAATTATCTTGATTTTGACCCCTTAAAAATAGAACCAGATGTAGAAGTGGTTTTGACGGCTGACCCAAAAGAACTTTCAAAGGCCCACGTGATTATTCTTCCAGGCAGTAAAAACACCATGGCAAGTCTTAACTTCCTTAAGGAAAAAGATCTTTTTGAGGCCATAAAATCACTTTCTCACCAAAAGATAATTTTGGGGCTCTGTGGTGGCTTTCAAATCCTTGGTCAAAAGATAAGCGATGAAGGGATAGAAAACTATGGCCAGGTAGCAGGCCTTGCGCTTTTGCCCCATGAAACGCATTTTTACCGTCCTAAAATTGCCAGTTCCAGAGAAATAATTTTGAACTGGCCCTTTTTCCAGGGGAAACTGAGAGGATTTGAAATTAGATACGGGCGAAGTTTTTTAGAAGGAGAAGAAATATCACACTTATTTGAAAGGAATGTTTTTGGCGCCTACCTTCATGGAGTCTTTTATGATGACGATTTTCGACACGCCTTTCTTTCTTACGTCAGAAGTTTACTGGGGTTTAAGCCTCAAACCAAAAGAAGCTTTCATAAATTTGTTCAGGAACAAATAGAAAAAATTAGCAAGGAAAAGGCCTTTAAAAATTTTTTGACCCGGCTTGAAAAAGTCCTTCTTACTTAAGGATATCCCAGTTCAAGTAAATGTCTTCTCTGGTTAGAGGCAGGTCATTTTCGCCTCGTTCACGGTTTTTAACAAGTAGTGTCTGAAAAACGCTTTGTTCATTAATGGAAAAGGCGTAAGCAGAACCTGCCATATAAAGCCGCCACACCCGGTAAGTGGGTTCATCTACAATCTGGCGTACTTTATCATAATTGTTTTCAAGGTTCTTTACCCAGTTACGCAAAGTAAGAACATAATGTTCCCTTAAAGACTCAACATCTCTTATTTCAAAGCCTATCTTTTCAGCTATGGTGAGCGTTTTATAAATGGGCACAAGCTCACCATCAGGAAAGACATAGCGATCAGTGAAAGACCATCTTTTTATGCGCCAGCTCCAGTCAGCGGCGATTCCGTGATTAAGAAATAGGCCTCCAGGTTTTAAAAGCTTCCAGGCCTTGCGGAAATAAGTCCAGAGTTTGGAGCTCCCTACGTGTTCAAACATGCCAATGCTTACCAGCTTGTCAAAAGGTTCTTTTTCATCAACCTGGCGATAGTCTAAAAGGCGAACTTCAGCCAAGTCCTCAAGACCTTCTCTTTTTATCCACTCCTGGGCAAATTTTGCCTGATTTTCACTAAGGGTAATACCAAGAATTTTGACCCTATATTTCTTGGCCGCATAGATAACAAAACCTCCCCAGCCACAACCTATGTCAAGCACTCGCTCTCCTGGCCTTAAACGCAATTTGCGACAAATTAGCTCCATCTTGTTTTTCTGCGCAGTAGCCAAATCGTCTTCATAGCTCCTGAAATATGCACAGGAATAAACCATCATGGGGTCAAGGTAGCAGGCGTAAAATTCAGGAGGTAGATCATAGTGATAGGAAATGGCCTGCTTATCTCTTTCTATGGAGTGAACTTTTCCTTTAAGTTTAGCCGCCCCACGGCCTTCAAGACGTCTGGCTCGACGGGCTGACATCCTAAGCTTAAAAACTTTTCGCCAAAACGTAGGGCTGGTCAAAAAGCGAGGATAAATTTTTCGCAAATACTCACCTAGCGGGAACACAGCGTAAATGTCACCCTCAAAATCCAAGTCATCGTATATGTAAGCTTCGCCGAATCGGACATCCGTGGGAAAAGCCAACAAGTGTGCCAGAATACCAGGATTCTTAATGACAATAGTAACTTTAGGTTCTTCTAGACCAGGAGGATTCCATTCCTCTCCTGTCCAGAAACGGACTTTAAAATAAGCCGGCTTTAAATCCCTAAAAACTTGATCAAGAAGGACCACATTTTCAGAGATAAGCCTCTGTTCCATCATGTTTAAAAAAATAAACATTATGTTCAAGTGGACAAGTGGCTTAAAAAATTTTGCCTGTCCCCAAAATCCAAAATTAAATTGGGGCTTGCCAAAAAAACATAAATAGGATAATTAGGACCTAAATTGACCGCTTAAGGAGGAAAGATGCGTATCAGCCGGGCCACAGACTATGGCGTACGCTTGGTGGTTTATCTGGCCGAAAAACCTGAACAAATTGTCCCACGCAGTGAAGTTGCCCGCGAAATGGAAATACCCAGCGAATTTCTGGCCAAAATAGCGCAAAATTTAGCCAAAGCAGGCATAATAGAAATTAAGCAAGGGCGTTCAGGGGGATACCTTCTCCGTCGCGATCCCAGCGAGCTCACCCTGCTAGAGGTAGTAGAAGCCCTTGAGGGAGAAATTTGTTTAAACGTGTGTGTAGGGCGCCCAGAAGCATGTTGCCTGAGCAACCGCTGTAAAGTTCACCTGGTATGGGAAGCTGCCCGCGACGGTTTAAGAAAATTGTTACAGGGTATTCCCGTGGCCAAATTAAAGTTTAACTTTAAACAAAAATAACTCAGGAGGTGGGAAGATGTTTGATGTTGTTTTGCTTTCACGGCTACAATTTGCCGTGGCTACTTTGTTTCATTTTCTTTTTGTTCCCCTAACTTTAGGTCTTTCTCTCCTTACAGCCATTTATGAAACACTTTACGTTAAAACAGGAGACGAAGACTACAAGCGAGCAGCCAAGTTTTGGGGGAAACTTTTTCTGATTAACTTTGCCCTGGGAGTAGTTACAGGTATTACCCTTGAGTTTCAATTTGGTACAAACTGGTCTCGTTATTCCATGTATGTAGGGGATATTTTTGGTTCTCTCCTGGCCATTGAGGCCACTCTGGCTTTTTTTCTGGAATCTACTTTTATTGCCGTCTGGCACTTCGGCTGGAATCGCCTGTCACCAAAGCTTCATGCCCTCTGTATCTGGCTCGTAGCTATCGCTTCAAACATCTCTGCCCTGTGGATTCTTCTGGCCAACGGCTGGATGCAGAATCCGGTAGGCTATGTGCTGCGTAACAACCGGGCTGAGCTGGAAAGCTTTTGGGCCGTTATAACCAATCCTTTTGGCTGGCTCGAATTTTTCCACACTACAGCTGCTGCTTATGTCTTAGCTGGATTCTTTGTATTGGGAATTTCTGCCTGGCACTTAATTCGTAAAAATGAGGTTACCTTCTTCAAGAAGAGCTTTCGGGTGGCGGCTATCTGGACTTTTGCCTTTTCTGTCTTTCTGGTAATCAATGGTGATATTCACGGAAGCCATGTGGCTCACACCCAGCCAACCAAGCTAGCGGCCATGGAATCCCTGTGGGAAACCCAGAGAGGTGCCCCTCTTTATCTTTTAGTTATCCCTGATGAAGAAAATGAACGCAATAAAGTGGAATTTTTACCAATTCCCAAGCTTTTGAGCTTTATCTCTTACCATGACTTCAACGCCGAAGTAAAAGGCCTTAAAGAATGGCCAAAAGAAGAAAGGCCTCCAGTAGCCATAACTTTCTGGTCATTTAGAATAATGGTAGGCCTTGGTTTTCTTTTTGTTCTAATGAGTCTCTGGGCCTTTTTGAAAAGAAATAATCCAGAGAAAGAGAAAACCCTTTTGCGCCTCCTTCCCTGGATAATTCCTTTGCCCTATCTGGCCTGTGAGCTAGGCTGGATTGTAGCTGAAGTTGGACGTCAACCCTGGATTGTTTACGGCCTAATGAAAACCGCTGAAGCGGTTTCTCCCGTAGCACCGGTTCAGGTGGCTATTTCTCTGGTAGCTTTTATTCTTGTTTATACCTTTTTAGGGCTGGTTGACTTTTATCTGCTTTTCAAATTTGCCAGGAAAGGCCCTGAACCCAAAGAAACTGAAAGTGCTACTGAATTAACTTCTGAGCAGCCAGTAACTACATAAGAAAGGAGGGATGGAGAGATGGAACAAAATATTTTTCAGATAATCTGGTTTATTTTGTGGGGAGTTCTCTGGGCTGTTTATTTTATGCTTGATGGTTTTGATTTCGGCATAGGTATGCTTCTCCCTTTTGCCGCCAAAAATGACACAGAAAGGCGCATTATGTACAATTCGGTAGGGCCGGTCTGGGATGGTAACGAAGTCTGGCTTATTACCGCTGGAGGCGCCACCTTTGCCGCTTTTCCCACTACTTACGCCGTTATGTTCAGTGCTCTTTATACCCCTCTTTTGTTGATTCTTTTTGCCTTAATTTTCAGAGGGGTAGCTTTTGAATTTAGAGGAAAAGAAGAAAGCCCTCTCTGGCGGACAGTTTGGGACGTTTGCCTGGTGCTTGGCAGTTTTTTGCCCTCCCTTCTATTTGGGGTAGCCTTTGCCAACTTCTTTAAAGGTCTTCCCATTGATGCCAATGGTATTATGCATGGCAATACCCTTACCCTTTTAAATCCATACGGACTGCTAGGCGGCCTTCTTTTTGTAGTAATGTTTATCGTACACGGAGCCCTCTGGTTAGCCGTTAAAAGTAACGGAGATTTACAAAAAAGAGCTAAGAAAATTGCTGAACGCTTCTGGGTGCTAGAAATGGTGCTGGTCCTGGTCTTTTTAATAGCAACAGGTTTAGTAACAGATATCTGGGCAAATTACTTTAAGTATAAGTGGTTACTGGTAATACCTGCAGCGGCTTTAGTGGCCTATTTTGCTATACCAGCCTTTCTTTCTCGGGCTGCTTACTGGTATGCCTGGTTTGCTTCTTCAGCGGCTATAGTTTTTACAGTAGCCTTCGGCATAGCTGGCCTTTTTCCGCGCCTTATCCCTTCAAGCCTTAATCCTGAATGGAGCTTGACTATTTATAACTCTTCCTCAAGCCCACTCACCCTCAAGGTTATGACGGTAGTAGCTCTTGTCTTTGTACCCCTGGTAATTGCCTATCAAATCTGGACTTACAAGCTCTTCAGCGAAAAGATTAAACCTGACTTTCTTAAAACCGAAGAAGCCTATTAAAACTAAGCTCCGAGGAGGCTCTGCCTCCTCGGAGGAAAATTACCCGGTTAAATCAGTTCTTTGCGCCGTATTTCCTGTTCTACCGCCTTTTGCAGGCGAGCCAGTTGAGAAGACATTTCTACCGGATAAAACCCTGCTTCTGAAGGCTTAACAGCCTTAAGCTTATCAGGTAAACACTCAAGAGCTTCCTGAATATAATTTCTTATTTCTTCAAGTGCCGGCTCTGGTTTCAGCCTTTTGCCTTTTTCCATCACTTTTTCTAACAGAGGCCTGGCCCCAAAGGCTTCCTCCCGCAAAGCTACCAGATCTTGCTGAAAAAGGCCTTCTTTTTTGAAGCGAAATACCTGTTTTTCTCCAGGTAAAGTCTTTTTCCCTGAAGAAAGCTTTACTACTGGACGACCGTCGTAACAAGCCAGCTTATAAGCAGCATCAAGGTAGGGTGCATCTGCCGAGACTCCCACTTTAGTCCCCACTCCAAAGGCATCTATAGGTGCACCCTCTTTGAGGAGCCTTTCTATCTCGTATTCATCCAGGCCGCCGCTTACAAAGATTTTCACGTAGGGAAGCCCTGCCTCATCTAAAAGACGCCTGACCTCTTTAGCCAGGTAGCCTATATCTCCGCTATCAAGCCGAACCCCTTTAAGGCGTTTTCCCTGGGCCTCAAGCTTTTTGGCCAGGGCTATGGCCTTTTTAGTGGCGGTTAGGGTATCGTAGGTATCCAGCAAAAGGACCGTGTTTTCTGGAAAAACCTCGGCAAAGGTACTAAAGGCTTCTGCTTCAGAAGAAAAACTTTCAATAAAAGAATGAGCCATAGTCCCGGTCACTGGTATTCGGTAAAGCTTCCCGGCAAGGGTATTGCTGGTAGCGGAAAAGCCCACCAGAAAAGAATTTCTGGCTACCTTTAAGGCGGCTTCAATTCCGTGAGTGCGTCTGGCTGAAAAATCAACCACCGTACAACCGTTAGCGGCCAGCACACTCCTTACAGCCTTGCTGGCTATAAGCGAGTTAAAACACAAAGAATTTATTACAAAGGTTTCAATAAGCTGGGCCTGAGGCAAAGGAGCAGTTATTTCTAATACTGGTTCCTCAGTAAAAAAAATAGTGCCTTCTGGCATTGCCCAGACGTCACCTGTAAACCGCAAATCTTTTAAAAAATCCAGAAAAACTGGTTTAAAGAGCCCTAAACTTTCAAGATAAGCCAGGTCATCCTCTGAGAAAGAAAAGGCTTCCAGAGCAGAAAGGACTTCTTCGAGTCCGGAAAAAATAAAAAATCGCCAGTTTTTGGGATAGCTTCTAACAAAAAAAGAAAAAGTTGCCGGCGCAAACATTTCTCGCTCAAAATAAACCGCCGCCATGGTAAGCTCGTAAAGGTCAGTGAAAAGGGCAGGAATTTTATTATTCATAGGATTTTAGCTTTGTAAATTCGTTCCATTCGTTTGAGGGCAAAGGCGTGCATTTCTTTATCAAAATCACCTACACAGTCTTTAAAAACAACAACTTCAAAATCACGGAAAAAGGCGTCCGCTGCCGTATCCATCACACAAATGCTGGTGCAAACACCAGTTAGACAAACTGTTTTTACCCCAGCCTGACGAAGTAACTCCTCAAGAGGGGTTTTGAAAAAGCCACTAAACCGTGTTTTAGGGATTATTTTATCTCCTGGCTCTGGTTTAAGCTCAGGAATTATTTCTGCTCCCCAGGAACCAGCTACGGCATGAGACGGAAAGGCCAAAAATTCCGGGTCATCTGGAGCGTGCTGGTCACAAAGATAAAAAATAGGGCTTCTGGCCAAACGAAATTCTTCAAGCTTTACTTGAATCGGCTTTATGATACTTCTTACCTCTTCACCGCAAAATAAAGCTCCTTTCGGGTCCAAAAAGTCATTTATCATGTCTATTACGAGTAAGGCCTTCATTTGTCTAGTTAATTAGTCAAAAAAGTTTTTTCTGACAACCTCTTTTTAGGAAGACTTTTCAAAAATTTTTGCTATTCTTAGCCACCCTATCTGTCCCTGAACTTTTCATAACCTCCTCTCATCGTAATATTAATGGGAGCACAAAACATATGACAACCCTAGGGCTGTTATTGCAAGCCCTCCCCACTAAGTCATTACAAGCCACGAAGTGGCGAAGCAATCCAAGAGATTGCCACAGCGACTGTTTCCCTCGCGATGACATTTTGCAATATAAAAATTACTCTCATTAATAACGAGGATTTAATAACGAGGATTTTTTAGGAATTTTATGAAGGGATATTTTATTCTCAGTTTAAAAACTAAACTTTTCCATTTTTGGGCCGATAAAGAGATGGAAAGAGGGGAAAATGCCTTATCCATACTTTGTAATTAGCATAATAATATCCTTTTTTTTAATAGGGGTAATTATATGGAAGAGGAGTAAGGCCTCTCAGGAGAATATTTATATCTCTTCCAGGCAAAAACAAAATAAAAAACATTTTAAAAATTTAAACAATTTACCTAATGAAGTAAAAGCCAATAAGATCTATTACCAAAGGCTTTTAAAAAAGAAAGAAGCTTTAAAGACATATAGTTTAAAAGAATACGCCATAACAACTTCTCGAACCCTCAATGACAACCAAAAGGAATTTTTATACACTGAACTAAAAAAATTTCCTTTGCCTTCTGGGGCTGCCTGGCAGCTTTCAGAAATGCTGCGAGACCCTATGGTAGATTCTAAAGAGGTAGCCGCCCTTGCCTCAACAGACCCTGTTATTTCAGGAAGGCTTTTGGCACTGGTAAATTCAGCTTATTTTCGCCCTTCTTCAGGTAAAGAAATTACTTCTATACACCACGCTATACTTTATCTGGGATTTAATCAGGTAAGGAATTTGCTTTTCCAGCTAATGCTTGAGCAAACAGTAAATAAACACTCTCCATTATCTAAAGAAGAAGTAAATAAAATCTGGTTGCACTCTGCCACAGTTTCGGTAGCCGCCGGGGAAATTGCTAAAAAATTCCAGGATCCTCCGGGCTTGGCTCTTACCGCAGGACTCATGCATGACGTTGGTAAATTTTTCTTACCTTATTTTAAGCAGGAAGAAACAGGAGGATTACTTTTACACGAAGATACTGAAGAACTACCTCCTGTTATCGCTGAAGAAAATGCTACTGGTTTTAATCATCAAGTTATTGGAGAGGTGCTTTGCTATATCTGGAGGCTGCCCAAAGAAATAGCCACCACTGTAGCTTTTCATCATTTTGGTGATTATTCACACTTTAAAAAACTTCCTAAGCGCACTCAAAAAGTTATTATTACTGTAGCCTTAGCTGACTACATTTGCCATCTTTTGGGATATGCTGATGAAGAAAAATATCTTTATCTCATTTCTGAAGAAGCTTTAAAGACCTGCGGCTTCCCTTCTCATCCGGAATTTTTGATAACTCCATCTCTGGAAAAAGAAATAGAAAAGATGATAAATCTTTTAAAAGGTTACTCTTCTAAGGGGCTTAAACTTTAATAATACATACAAAATATATACAGAAACTATAGAAATCATCTTATTTATATAAGAAAAAACATAGTTTTTTAATGCTTCGCCGTAAAAAATATTTACCAAAATAGTAAAACAATATTATTATGAGTAAAAATGAATCAAATTATGAATAAAATTGAATCAAAAAGTTATACACATGCTTATTTATCAATGGAAGCATTTTTATACTACGGGGTATCACCGCAAGGCGGCGTAGTCGCTGTGGTGATCTTAAATTTCTTGGGGATCACTCGGGGAAGAGATTGCTTCGCCACTTCGTGGCTCGCAAAACCACAATATGACGAGGTGGGGAACGTAGCTCGCAATGGCGGGTAAAAACCGGGGCCAATGGCAAAGAAAGAATATGGGCTTATATAAATTTTGCTTCTATGAAGCTAAAGAGTTTTAATCCTGAATTTTTTGAGCTTTTGCCAGACGGGGTAATGATTCTTGACGTTAAGGGGAATATTCTTTACGCCAACAAAGCCCTGGCTGAAGTTGTTAAAAAACCTCGTTTTAAGATAATAGGCAGGCCTTGTTACGAAGTTATTCACGGAGAAAATTGCCCTCCAGATTTTTGCCTGAGGAGTAAAGCTTATAAAGAGCAAAAGGCTTGCTGCCAAAGCATGGTTGAGCCTCATCTTGGTACCAGGCTCTGGTGCTATGTAACCCCTATAAAAGAAGACGACAAGCTGGTAGGCTGGCTCCACATTGTTAGAAAACTTGAGGTGGAAGACTTCTGGCTTCATTTTGTCAAAAAAACAGGAGAGATTTTCCCAGGCCTTTTTTACATTGTGGACCAACACTTTCGCATTGTTTTTGCCAATGAAAAATTTAAAGCCTTAAGCAATAAAGAGGTTATTGGAGATAAGTGCTATAAATTGCTTTTTGGGAAAGAAACTCCCTGTGACTTTTGTGTGCATGAAGACTGTTTTAAAGAAAAAAGACACTTTGCCCGGGAAATAAAGCTACAAGCTGATAACCGATGGTACCTAATGCTTTCTGCCCTGGTAACCACTGCTAAGTTTAATCCATACAGAATAATCTATCTATTAGACATTGATGCCCAGAAAAAGGCCGAGGAGAGATTTAAGCGTCTTTTTGAAGATATTCCCGTAGCCGTTGCCATAAGCGATCCAGAAGGCCGTATTCACATGGTTAATCAAGCCTTTAGAAAGCTTTACCAGATACCAGAAAATTTTGATGTAACCCACCTTAAAGCTCAAGACTTTTATGTGAGAAAAGAAGACAGAGAAAAGTTTCTGGCCCTTTTAAAAGAAAAAGGTGAAGTCAAACAATATGAAGTTGAACAAAAAAGCCTTACAGGAAACCCATTCTTCGTAGAAATAACCTCAAAACTGGTAGAAGAAGACGGCAAAACTTATATATGGAATATTCTTTACGATATTACTCCATTAAAGAAGATACAGGAGGCTCTTCTAGAAAGCGAGTTTCTTTTTCGTTCCCTGTCCGAAGAGTCCCCTCTCGGAGTTGTTTTAATGGATGAGGAGGGGAAGATTACCTACTTTAACCCAAAGGCAGAAAAGATTTTTGGCTATAAAAAAGAAGAGATAATAGGGCGAGACCTCCATTTGACTCTTGTCCCTGAAAAGTACCACCTAAAATACAAGTCAAGCTTTAAAGAAGTTATCAAAACCGGAAAAAGTAAGCTGGCCGGAAAAAGAGTTGAACTTGAAGCCAGAAGAAAAGACGGCTCAGTCTTCCCGGTGGAAATATTTTTTAATGTGCTTAATCTTCCCAACCACAGGCTTTTTCTCGGCCTGGTGCAGGACATATCCGAGCGCAAAAAACTTGAAGAGGAACGCATTAACCTTGAAAAACACAGAGCACTGGAATTAATGGCTGGAGGAGTTGCCCACGACTTTAATAATCTCCTGGCCTCTCTAATGCTAAACCTTGACCTTGCGAGACAGTTTTCCAGGGATGAAAAAGTAATAGAAATACTTACACGCAGCCAGGAAGCTATAAAAGAAGCCCAGAGACTTTCACAGAGGTTACTCCTTTTCGCCAGGGGAGATATACCCCAACCAGAAGATGTTTCTTTAAAAGAGTTTCTGAAAGATATAATAACATTTCTTCTACGGGGGTCTTCTATAAGGCTCCATCTAGAAATACCTGATGATCTTCCTCCAGTAAAAATGGACCCTGCTCATCTTTCCCAGATAATACAGAACCTGGTAGTGAACGCCAAAGAAGCCATGCCTGAAGGAGGGACTATTTTTATTCAGGCCGAAAGCCTTGATGATAAAGTTGTTCTTATTATCAGGGATACCGGGCCTGGTATCCCTGAAGAATCTTTGCCTTACATATTTGAACCAGGTTTTACTACCAAAGAGACTGGTACCGGCCTTGGCCTGGCTACTGTTAAAGTCCTGGTAGAAAGGGCTGGAGGAGAAATAGAAGTTAATTCTATACCAGGCCAGGGAACAACTTTTAAGCTTGTTCTTCCCAAAGGCAAGGCCCGTTCCAAAAAAGAAGACATTAAAAAAGAAACCTTTTTCCCATCTGCTTCAAAAGCTAAAATCCTGGTAATGGATGATGAGGAATACCTTAGAGATCTTCTTAAAGAAGCCTTAAGTATAAACGGTTTTTCGGTAGAAACTGCCAAAGATGGTCCTGAAGCCCTGGAAAAGTATAGAAATGCCTTATCTAAAGGTAGCCCCTTTAACCTGGTTATCCTTGACCTTACCGTCCCAGGAGGTAAAGGCGGTTTATGGGCCATAGAAAAACTTAAAGAAATAGACCCTAATGTTAAGGCCATTTTATCAACAGGTTATAACAAAGATATTGACCAGGTTCTGGAAAAATATCCCTTTACAGATGTACTGACCAAGCCTTACGACCTTGAAAAACTCTACTCCACTATTGCCAAATACATCTAATCTGTCTAATCATTTCAGGACTTTTTTACGGGG
This sequence comes from Thermodesulfatator autotrophicus, assembly GCF_001642325.1. Taxonomy (GTDB): domain Bacteria; phylum Desulfobacterota; class Thermodesulfobacteria; order Thermodesulfobacteriales; family Thermodesulfatatoraceae; genus Thermodesulfatator; species Thermodesulfatator autotrophicus. The sequence goes on from NZ_LSFI01000012.1 coordinate 27,189, forward strand.
ACATCATCCGGAGTTTGACAGTTAATAGGCACACAAAATAGCCCTATTCTTTTATACACAAACATTACAGAAGATTACTAAAATCCTGGCGTGAGTACTAGAGAACTTCTTGAAAGAGAACAATCTGCTATAAAACTTTAAAATAAGTAATTTGAAAATGATTGAAAACTATACCTAAAAATAAGATCTAATATACTACTTCTTCCCACTCAAAGCCCACAATGTTTCTCTCCTTCTTGCTAAACTCAACTCCTATAAGATAAATCTCCTTACACTTGCTATGGTACTTCTCAAAATACCTCCTTTCCTTTAACTGCTTAAGAGCTTTTCCTTCTTCCTCAAGCTCTACAACCTTGAACTCAAAAAAATAACACCTTCCTTCAAACATAACTGCCATGTCAAGCCGCCCATGACTTGTGGCATCCTCCGCCTTTACCTCAACCCCTAATGCTGCAAAATATGCATAAAACACACTGGCATAAAATCCTTCGTATTGATAAAGTTCTGTTTTACGATACCAGTCATGCGGAATAGATGCAAAAAATGATTTAAATGCATCTCTTACTCTGTCAAAATCTTTCCTCTCAAGCGCTAAATAAACCTGATCTAAGTTCTTTTCTTTTTCTATAAGGTCAACAAAAGTGTTTAGAAGATAATTATTAAAACTTAATTTCACTTCAAAGTTAGGCCAGCTTAGCTGATACTTTAAAAGGGCTCTTTTCTTTTTTACATTTTTTATGGTGAGATAGCCTGTTTGAAAAAGCAGGGCTTCAGGATAGATTCTATCAACATCAAAGCTTTCTATAACTTCGTCTCCAAGTTCTAAGTTTTCAAGGGTAGGCACCAGAAGACGCCTCTCAATAATCAGCTTTATAAGAAAAGTGGGAGTGCCTGTTTCAAACCAGTAAGGCCGAAAAATTTTTTCACGAAGAAAAAGGAGGATATCAAAGGGGTTATAGACAGGCTCACCAAGCCAGGAGTAACCATTATACCAGTAGCGAACCTCTTCAAGGTCAACTCCCTCAAGACGATCTGCAAATACCCTCTCAAACTCTCCCTGAGTATATCCACAAATAGTTGCAAAAGAGGGAGAAATAGTTATGTCCTCAAGATTGTTAAGCCCGGAAAAAAGAGAGACTTTGCTGAATTTGGTAACCCCTGTAATAAACACAAACTTGAGATATGGGTCAGCATCTTTTAATACAGAGTAAAAATTTTTTAGCTCTTCCCGAATTTCAATGGCTGTCTCTTTGTTTTCAATATTATCAAGAATGGGTTTGTCATATTCATCTATGAGGACTACCACTTTCTGGTTATACTTCTGGGATAAGGTTTCTATAAGTTCTTTAAAACGACCTTTCAAAGAGGGATATGTCAGAAAGATTTGATAAAACTTTTCATGATCTTTAAGGATTTCTTCAATAGTTATTCTAAGTTCTTTCAAGTTTTTATGCACGCCGCTACCGAAGCTTATGTAGATAACGGGGTATCTGGTGGACCAGTCCCAGTGATTTTCAAGATAGAGGCCGTGGAATAATTCTTTTTTGGCTAAGAAGGCCTGGCGGAGGGTATCAAGGAAGAGGGATTTACCAAAGCGCCTTGGACGGGACAGGAAGAAGTATTTGCCTTCGTCAACCAGTTTTTTGACAAAATGTGTTTTATCAACATAGTAATAATTTTCTGTGCGTATAACTTCAAAGCTCTGAATACCAACAGGAAGCTTTTTTTTCATAAAGTTATTATAACGCACTCGTCTAAATCTGACTAAGATTTTGTTTATTGCCTTCTTACCTTACATAATGTCATCGCAAGGCAACATAGTCGCCGTGGCGATATTGGCTCTCTTCGCTAACACTTGAAGCAGGGATTGCTTCGCCACTTCGTGGCTCGCAATGACGAGAAGAGGAACATAGCTCGCAATGACGAGAAGGGGAACATGGCTCGCAATGACTCCCCCCATTGTCACTGCGAGGAGCGCGCAAGCGCGACGAAGCAGTCTCAGGGATTATCAGATGCTTCGCTCACAATGACTCTCCCTGTTTGTCACAGCGAGGTGATCCTTCGCTTCGCTCGGGACAAGCGAAGCGGTCTCACGGACAAGCGAAGCAGTTTAAAGCTTAGACAATCTTACCAAAACAACTTTTATTTTAGCCCCAATACGTCGTGCATATCATAAACCCCTGGAGATTTACCCACCACCCAGAGGGCTGCCTTCACTGCTCCACGGGCAAAAGTATCCCTGCTGGCCGCCCGATGGGTTAGCTCTATTCTTTCACCAGTTCCGGCAAAATAAACCGTATGTTCACCAACTATTTCGCCAGCCCGAATGGTCTGAATGCCTATTTCCTTTTTAGGACGCTCGCCAATAATGCCTTCCCGACAAAAACGAAAAGTGGATTCATCCCAGCCTAAGGTTCTGGCAATAACATTGGCCAAAGCTATAGCCGTGCCACTGGGAGCGTCTTTTTTCATGCGGTGATGGGCCTCTACAATTTCAATGTCAAAGTCCTCTCCAAGCACCTGGGTAGCCAGTTCTACCAACTTGTAAAGCAAATTTATACCTAGACTCATGTTATAAGCCTGAACCAGAGGAAAATGCTGGCGAGCTAGTTCGTGAATTTCTTCAAGCTCTTCCTTAGAAAAGCCCGTTGTACCTATTACCATGGCTTTACCATACTTAGCATTTATCCTGGCATTGGCCAAAGAGGCTTCGTGGAAGGTAAAATCAATAATCACGTCGCCTTTATCAATGACTTTTTCCAGTGAATCTTCAATAGGAATACCCAGGTTAGGAAGCCCTATGACTTCGCCTACATCTTTTCCCACGGCTGGGCTATCAGGCCTTTCAAAAGCAGCGACAAGCTCTATGCCAGGGGTGTCTAAAATATTGTGAATAATGCGTGTGCCCATGCGCCCGGCCGCACCGGCTACAATAGCTTTAACCATGTCCCCCTCCATTAAATCAGTTTGTAATCTTTAAGGACTTCTTTAAGTTTTTCTAAATTCGCTTCGCTCATGGGAGCAAGTGGCAGGCGAACTTCAGGCGTAGCAATTTTGCCCATAAGATAAAGGGCGGTTTTAGCTGGCACAGGATTGCTTTCCAGAAACATAGCTTTAAACATGGGATAAATCTTTAAATGGAGCTTCCGCCCTTTGTCCCATTTACCTTCTCTGGCTGCTTTCATCATATCTGACATTTCTTTAGGGATCACGTTAGCTGAGGCAGAAATTACCCCATGCCCTCCAAGGGCCATGGTGGTAAAACAGGTAAAGTCATCTCCCGAAAGAAGCAAAAATTTATTACCGCAAAGCCTGATTATTTCCGTGTTTTGCCTCATACATCCAGTAGCCTCTTTAATACCTACGATATTTTTGATTTTGGAAAGTCTTGCCACGGTTTCAGGAGCAAGAGAAACACCGGTACGGCTTGGCACGTTATAAAGAATAAGCGGCATCTTTTTCACCGCTTCAGCCACGGCTTTGTAATGTTGATAAAGGCCTTCCTGGCTCGGCTTGTTGTAATACGGAGTTACCAAAAGGCAGGCATCTACCCCAATATCTGCCGCAAGTTTGGTCATTTCTATGGTTTTAGCCGTATCATTGGTGCCCGTACCAGCAATTACAGGGACACGGCCGTTAGCTATCTCAAGTGTTAATTCATAAAGACGCTTTTTTTCCTCAAGACTTAGAGTGGCTGATTCACCCGTTGTCCCTACCGTCAAAAGACCATCAATCCCTCGGCTAATTTGCCACTCAACCAGGGCCCGGTATGATTCTTCATCTACCTTGCCATCTTTAAAAGGAGTTATCAGGGCAACAATAGCTCCCTCAAGGCCTTTCTTTTTATTGGTTTTGCTGGCTTTACGGCCACACTTACGTGCAGACATATTTTCCTCCTTTAATTTATTCTAAAGCCTCTCTTGACAGAGAAGCTCGATAGACAAAACGGGCCTCACCCTCAAGAAACAAACGGCTCATGTCTTTCAACTCAAAAAAAACCGTAAGGGTTTCTCCACCGCTGGTTTTTACCGTAACCGGAGGTGTTACTAAACCCTTTTTAGCAGCAATAATAGCCGAAGCACAGGCTCCAGTGCCACAGGCAAAAGTTTCTACCTCTACCCCTCGTTCATAAGTGCGGACTTTTAACTCTTTAGGCCCAATAGGGGCCACAAAATTAACGTTAGTGCCAGCAGGAGCAAAAGCAGAATGAAAACGAATTTTGGCTCCCAGACTTTTCACCTCAAGTTTTTCTAATTCCTCAGGAGAAAGGAACAAAACCGTATGCGGCACTCCTGTGTTAACAAAAAACGCCTCATATTTTTGGCCATCAATTTCAAGGCTTAGGTCAAGACGCAAAGAATGAGGTGGAGTAAGTTCAATTTTTACCCTTTTCCCCTTAACTTCTGCCCGAATAAGGCCAGCCAGAGTTTCAAAGGCGTGCTCAGAAGAGCACAAGCCCTCGGCCACGGCAAACCTTGCGGCACAACGGCCACCGTTACCACACATTTCCGCTTCGCTTCCATCTGCATTAAAAAAACGCCAGGAAAAGCAAGCTTCCTGGCTTTTAGGCGGTTCTATCAGTATAAGGCCGTCTGCTCCCACTGAAAAAGCACGCCGGCACAGCTTTCTGGCAAGCTCTGGCCCCCATTCAGCAGGAATGCGCCTCTCAAAGTTGTTGATGAGAATAAAGTCGTTTCCCGAAGCAACCATTTTGGTAAAAGAGAGGCCTTCTAACCGTGCAGGATCAACATCCATATCCTTTTTCATAACAATCTCTCAAAATTCTTCAAGCATTTTTATTTCTCAAGGAAAGGGGGAATCTTTTCTCCAGCTATAAGTCTGGCATAGTTTTCCCTTTTTCTAACCACGTAAAAATCTTTTCCGTTTACCATTACTTCTGGCGGTCTGGGGCGAGAATTATAGTTTGAAGACATGACAAAGCCGTAAGCCCCGGCACTCATAATGGCAAGAAGCTCTCCTGGACGAAGCATGGGAAGCTCTCTATCCCTGGCAAAAAAGTCTCCAGTTTCACATATCGGACCTACCACATCAACTGTTATTTTTGGACGCTCTTTTGAAAGCACAGGGATTATTTCGTGATAAGCCTGATAAAAGGCCGGCCGCAAAAGGTCATTCATAGCCGCATCTACTATCAAAAACTTTTTGGCCGGTGTTTCTTTAAAGTAAAGGACTTTAGTAACTAAAATACCGGCGTTGCCCACCAGCACCCGCCCTGGTTCTAGTATAAGAGTCACGTCCAGGCCAGAAAGTTCCTGTTTAAGGGCCTGGGCGTACTCTCTGGGAGGAGGCGGGGACTCTTCCCCGTAAACAATGCCAAGGCCGCCACCAAGGTCAATATATTTAATCTGTATGTCATACTCTTTAAGCCTATTTACAAAGGCCTTGATCCTTTTTAAAGCCTCAACAAAAGGTGAAATTTCTGTAAGCTGAGACCCGATATGACAATCAACTCCCACTATTTCCAGGTGGGGATGTTCTTTAGCAAAGAGATAGGCCTCAAGGGCGGTTTCAAGGTCTAGGCCAAACTTATTTTTTTTGAGTCCGGTGGAAATATAAGGATGGGTCTTGGGGTCAACATCTGGATTAATTCTCACTGCTACAGGAGCTACCTTGCCCATCTTTTTAGCTACCTGGGCAAGAGTTTTTAACTCTCCCAGGCTTTCTACGTTAAACATCAGGATTCCTGCTTTTAAAGCCTCTCGCATTTCTCTAGGTGTTTTTCCTACCCCAGAAAAAACTATCTTTTTAGGCGACAATCCCGCCTTTAAAGCCCGGTAAAGTTCCCCTCCAGAGACGATATCTGCTCCTGAGCCTTCCTTAGCGAAAAGCCGTAATACCGCTAAATTGGAATTGGCTTTTACCGAATAGCAAATCAAGTGAGGAAGGCCTGAGAACGCTTCATCAAACACCTGGTAATGTCTTTTAAGAGTGGCTGTTGAATAAAGATAAAAGGGTGTGCCTATTTTTCTGGCAATCTGACGCACTGGAACATCTTCAGCGTAAAGTTCACCGTCTTGATAGTGAAAGTGATGCATCTGTTTTCCTGGCTTTCAGGCTGCTAACACGCAACCTGACCCGGGTATTTTTGATCCGCCTTTCAGGATGTCTCGGCCCGGGCTGGCGGTATTTGAGACACCCTTATTTTGCCCAAAAATAAACTACTCCTCATTTTCTCCCAGTGCCGCTATAAAAGCCTTTTTCTAAAATCAGCTGGAAAAAAATTATAGCTCCTTTAACAATTGAATGAGCAGAAAGGGGAACAAAATAAACCGCTTTTGGGCTTGGCCCTGTATTCACCGCCCAACTAGGAGGCGAAACTCCTTCTTTGCGGCACAACCATTCGGCAAGGGAGGCACAAATAGCTTTTACCGTCGGGTTTTCTGTTTCTGGTTCCTTAAGAACTCTCTCTCTCTTAAAAGGCTGCCACTTGAGTTCATTTATTACCGTAAAGATATGTCTCCAATTACGATGTAAGTCCTCCTCAAGGAGACTGGCCAAAAGTGATATAGTCCCCAGAGGGATCTTTTCCATATTATTCTTGGAAAGCTTTTGAGACTTCATTAATGAACTCCCGCCTCTTTTCACCAAGATAGTAATCTGGAAATACCTTGGTAAAGGCCTTTCAACTATTTCACCTACTATTCTTTTTTGCCTGAGATACCCTTCTGGCTGTCTAAAAAGCTCTTTTAAAGTAGCTTCGTTAATCATTTAACCGCTGGCAATATCTCCTAAGGTTCATATTTAACAGACTCTTTTTCCGAAGGAAGACTTTCATTCCTTCGAGGAGAATTATCAACCGCTGTTACCCAGTAAGTGTAAACTCCTGGAGCCGGGGGAATATCAAAAAACCTGGGGTGAGAAATAGGGCTTGGAGTCAACAAAACAGGTTTATTCCCATCTCTCTGGCGATAAACTTTATAGCCTAAAAGGTCCACGGCTCCACTTTTGCGCCAGTACAAAAGGATTCCCTTTTGATGAGGAACAGCCACTAGACCTTCAGGAGGAGGGGGAGGCGAGGTATCTTCAGGCGTTACCCACACTTCTTCACTTTTAGGGCCTTCTATCAAGCTACCCATAAAATTAAAAACAGCGGCTACACTATAGCCGTAGGACTTTCCGTTAACTACCGCTATATCCTGAAAGCTGGTTCCATTTAGCAGCCCTGTAATAGGTTTAGGCAGAACTCTCTGGTCTTTGCGGCGATAGACGCGATAAAGAAAAGAACTCCCTTTTGCTGGGCGCTGGTCCATAAAATTTTTTACTGGAGCCCAGCTTAAAACTACCACGGCGTCACCAGGAATAGCCTTTAAGTTTTTAACTTGCCCTGGGGGGACATGCCAGGCAAAAGGCTTTGATTGTCCAGGATCACTAACACAACGCCAGCCTCTTACGGCGTAAATATAATAAGTATAGCGATATCCTTCCTTGAGATCCCGATCATTAAAATGATAGCGCCTTAAATTCTTAAACATTTCAGAGGAAAAGGGAATCCAGAAATTTTTTTCATGGCGATAATAAGGCGGGAAAAGGCTTTCTTCGTAACGAACAATTCTTACCCCTTCAAGGCCGTCTAAAGGCTCTCCATCAACTTTTTGACGGGGAATATCAAACGATAATTCAGCCCCCCAGAAATGCAAAGTAACTGAAATATTTTTCGGGGCTTCAGGGCGCACAGCCAAAGGCGGTTTAGGAGGAGTTTTTTTACCACAGGCTATTAGACAAAAACTTGTCAGCAAAAGAAAAATCAGAAGTAGTTTTTTCATAGTATTTCTAGAATTTAGCGTAAACAAAAGTAACGGGCAAAAAATTTTTGCCTGTCCCTGCTTTTTTGGCTAAGCTAACTAAAAACCAGGAGGAACCTAATGGAAAACATCCTGGAAAAGATTTTAGCCACCAAAAAAGAAGAAGTCCTTGCTCGTAAAAAGCGAGGGCTTTTTTTCCGCCCTTTCTGGGATTATCCCCGAAAATCTCTTAAACAAGCCCTCAAAAACAAGGACTTCGCCATCATTGCAGAAATTAAAAGGGCCTCGCCTTCTAAAGGACTTATCGCCAAAGAGTTTGACCCCAAAATGATTGCTAAAGTTTATGAACAAGCTGGGGCCGCTGCCATCTCTTGCCTAACAGATGAACCTTTTTTCGGCGGTCATCTGGAGTATCTGGCCGCGGCAAGAGAAGAAGTCAGTCTCCCTATTTTGCGTAAAGACTTTATTATTGACGAAATCCAGCTAGAAGAAGCCAGGGCTTTTGGCGCTGATGCCCTTCTCCTAATCGTAGCTGCCCTTTCTCCTGAAAGGCTAAAAGACCTTTTGAAAGCCACCTACGAGCTAGGCCTTGAAGCCCTGGTAGAAGTACATGACAAAAAAGAACTGGAAATAGCCCTTAATGCCGGAGCCGAAATCATTGGTATTAACAATCGCAATCTTAAAACCTTTGAGGTAAGCCTTGAAACCTCGCTATCTTTAGCCCAAAAAATCCCGGAAGAAGTGGTGCTTGTTTCTGAGTCAGGAATTAAAGACCACACTGACATTTTGCGTTTAAAAGAAGCCGGAATCAGGGCTGCTCTTATAGGCGAAAGCCTTATGCGTGCTCAAAATAAGGAAAGCATGCTGGGCTATCTTCTTAAAGGCCAAAAATTAACCTAAAAGCCCACCAGCCGAGGACTAAAACCAGAAGTAATTCCCAGCCCCTTTTTTTCTGAAACGCTACCAGGGCCTTTTCAGGGAAAATAGCCACAAAAATTAAAAGCCCCCACACCAGGAAAACCAGGGGATTAACAAAAAAAGCCTGCTTTATTTCTCCCTGAAGGAGGAGACGCGTTGCTTCAGTAAGGCCACAACCCGGGCAGGGATAGCCTGTTAGCGTTTTAAAAGGACAGATCCAGGGCAGAGGTAGATTTAATATCCACTTCTGCCCTGAAAAAGATAAAAAAACTAAAAAAATAAAAAGCCCTAAAATTAACCGGAAAAGAGATTTCTCTTGCCAGTAAAGCATTAAATTTTTCTTGCCTGTTTGGCTTTCAGTTCTTCAATAATTAGATTTAGTTCTTTCTGTTGTAAAGCATCGGTGATTATTCCTAAAGAAAGGAGCGTTACCACCAGAGAAATGGCCGGGAGACTTTCGCTTGGAGGGAGGCCATATTTATGCTGTATGCGTACAATGGCACGCCCCATAAGATATTCATGATATAAGTGGTAAAGACCACAGGTAATAATAGTAAATAAAAGCCATTTCCAGAAGTGAAACTCTTCACGCCCCAACAAGAGATTAACGGTTTTAATCTGACGATACTGCCACACCAGCCCCCATATACCACAGGTTATTAAAGTAAGAACAACTTCCTTAACGATGTTAGCCGGCTCAATCTGCTCTTCATAAGGTAAATGCCTTAAATTTTGATTGTCCATTTATTCCCCCTTGATATATATTTTGACAAAATTTCCTCTCAAGGTGACGCAGAGGGAAGCTACCCGGGACAGAGATTGCTTCGCTCCGCTCACAATGACAGGAAAGAGGCCCACCATGTAAAAAGATACTCATAATGCTACGGCCCATCTATTTTATATTTCCCCCAAACAATTAATCGGAATTTATCTGGAAAACAAAAATTTTACTAGCAGGAGACCTTTGGGCCTCCTCGCAGTGACAATAAAGGAATGTACTCCTCGCATGATAATAGGGAGAGGCTCCTTGCAGTGACAGATAATGTAGTAATTGCGAGTCACGTTCCCCACCCCGTCATTGCGAGCCACGAAGTGGCGAAGCAATCCTTTCGCAAGGCGACACAGTCGCCGTGGCGATCTCAATCTAATGTTTTAAGTTTTACAAAGGTTTCTAAAGAAGAAAATTTCTTCCTCACAAGACAGGAAAATTAATCAGACAGACCTAACTCAAAAGACCTTCTTTTCCCAACCAGTTTTCCAGATACTCTTTTACTTCTCTGGCTGAAGAAAAGTCAATAACCTCTTCACACAGCTGGCGACATTTTTTAAAAGATAGGGAGCATATATAATCTTTAATAGCTGGAATAGACTGAGGGTTCATGCTCAATTCGTCAAAACCAAAGCCTATGAGAAGTGGCAAATACAAAAGCTCACCAGCCATTTCACCGCACATAGCCACCTGAATTCCCGCTTTATGGCCTGCCTTGACGATATAGTCAATCATTCTAAGAATACCCGGATGCAAAGGCTCATAAAGATGGGCTACCTGTTCGTTACCGCGGTCAATAGCCAGGGCATATTGAATTAAATCGTTGGTGCCGATACTAAAAAAGTCCACTTCTTTGGCCAGGTGGTCAGCAATAAAGACCGCTGTAGGTATTTCTATCATGGCTCCACAGGGAGGAAGTTCTATACTGAACCCCTCTTCTTTTAATTCTAGATAGACCTCCTGTAAAAATTTTTTGGCTTCTCTCAATTCTTCTATCCCTGAAATAAGAGGAAACATTATTCTTACGTTTCCGTAGGCACTGGCCCTCAAGAGGGCGCGTAACTGTACTTTAAATAAAGCTGGATTTTTGAGACATAATCTTATTGCTCTAAGCCCTAAAGCCGGGTTTATTTCCGCTGGCAAATCCAGTTCTTCGGCAAATTTGTCTCCACCCAGATCTAGTGTACGAAAAGTAACAGTATGAGGATATAAACTCTCCACTACCTGACGATAATTAGCGAAAAGCTCTTCCTCCCCAGGAAGGGTTTTACGAACAACGTAGAGATATTCTGTACGGAAAAGCCCAACCCCTTCAGCTCCAAAGTCAATAGCCAGGGGAATCTCGTCAAGAAGTTCAAGGTTAGCTTTAACCGTTACTTTATGACCATCACGAGTAATAGCAGGTTTTTGGGCCTGAGCCAGAAGCCTTTCCCTTTCTTCTTCACAGCGAACACGACGATCAAGAAATTCTTCTATTACCTCTTGAGAGGGGTTAATAATCACATCACCACTTAAACCATCAACTATAAGCAAATCTCCCGGTGAAACCTCTTCCATTATATCTTTTACCGCTACCACTGCCGGAATACCAAGGCTTCTCGCCACAATAGCCGTATGCGAAGTACGACTGCCCATTTCTGTTACAAAAGCATGGGTGGTTTCAGGTTTAAGACGAGCGGTATCTGCCGGGGAAAGATCCCGCGCCACCACAATAGCCGGATCCTCCAGCTCAAAGGACTCTTCTTTCCCTTTTAGGGCCAGAATTACCCTTTCAATCAGGTGTTCAAGATCCTGAATGCGCTCTTTTAAGTAAAAGTCCCCAATGGAAGAAAAAACCTTTTGGTATTTATCAAGGACTTTACGCAAAGCCCATTCGGCGTTGGCGTAATAGCGCCTTATAAAGTTCTCTGTTTCTCTGATTAAAGAAGGATCTTTGAGCATTAAAATATGGGCATCAATAATGGATAACGGCTGGGTCATTTCTAAAGGAATATGCCTTTTTACCTCTTCCAAGTCTCTTATAGCCGTGGCCAGAGCTTTGTGGAAACGGGCTATTTCTTTTTCAATCTGTTCTGGGCGGAGGACCCTGCGCGCAATTTTAATACGGCCGGTAAGCAAAATATAGGCAGGCCCTATAGCTACACCAGGTGAAACGCCTATCCCTTTTAGCCGTTTCATGGAGCTTTTGAACGCAAAAGAGTAATTATCTCTTTTAAAGCCCTTTCGGCTTCCTCTCCCTCGGCCCATATTTCAACTGTTGAACCCTTCTGGCAGGCTAGAGTCAAAACATCTAATATACTGCTAGCTTCAGCTGTGCGCGAGCCTTTTTTAAGGTAAACCCTGGCCTTAAAACGCCTGGCAACTTCAGCTAGCTTAGCCGCTGGACGGGCATGTAGTCCCAATTCGTTTTCAATAATAACTTTTTCTTTCAACATCAGGAAACTATTTCTCCAGCAGGATAACTTACCTGGGAAAAATCTTCTTTTTTTAGATTGGGATACACTATAGCCCCTGGAGCAATTTTAAGACCAGAAGGCACACTCGTTTTAGTGCCAATAACCGTGATATCCTCCTCGCCTCCCACCTGTGTCTCTTCTTCTATAGTTACCCCGGCGTCACAAATAACCCTTTTAAGCCTGGCACCACGTTTGACCACTGTCCCATAAAACAAAATTGATTCAGATACCTCAGCGCCTTCTTCTATAACCACCCCGGGGAAAAGCACTGAGCGGTGCACCTCTCCGTTAATAAAAGAGCCGTTGTAAAACAAGCTATCACAAATATTTGCTCGGGTTCCCAAAATAGTAGGTTTTCTATCTCTTACTTCACGATGGGCCAGATTAGTACAGATTTGCCAGCGTTTAAGGTCTATTTTGGGTTCAGGGCCCAACAAATCCATATTTGTTTGCCAGTATTCTTTAACTGTTCTGGTATAACCCCAGTAGCCTCTAAAAATGTAGCCATACATACGATATGCCCCTAACATCCTAGGAAGGATATCTCGCCCAAACTCGTGAGAATCTTCCCCGACATTGGCTAAAAGAACCTCTTCCAGGACTTCTGGCCTGAAAGCGTAAATAGTAAGCGAGGCACAAGTTGAAACTGGCGGAGAAACTTTTTCCCGATAGTCCTTAAGTGGCCCTCCAAAGGGAGACACTTCTTCTATTACACCCTGGCCAAAACGATGGGCTTCCTCTTCCTTAACCGGTGTAAAGGCTATGGTAACATCAGCTTTGTTTTGCAGATGAAAATCGAGAAAAGGCCGATAATCCATCCGATAAATATGATCCCCAGAAAGGATAAGCACTACCTCAGGAGACCACCTTTTTATAAACTCAAGGTTTTGATAGACAGCGTCAGCTGTCCCTTTATACCAGTCTGAAGCTTCGCGCCCACGAAAGGGAGGTAAAATATAAATTCCTCGGCGGCGACCAGTCATATCCCATGGGATACCATAGTCAAGGTGTTCCATCAAAGAATAAGGACGATATTGAGAAAGTACTCCTACCAGGAAAAAGCCTGAACGCATGAGATTGGTCAGGGGGAAATCAATTACCCTGTAAACTCCACCAAAAGGCAAAGAGGCCTTAGGACGATAAAATGTTAATACAGAAAGTTCATCCACCCGACCTCCAGCCAAGATCATAGCCAAAACCGGGATGTTTTTTTTAGCCATCACCCTTCCCCTCAGAATTAGTTGGAGCTTCAGATTCTATGGACTGGCCAGAACTTTCTTTTTCTATTTCTTCTTCCACTCCTTCTATGAGTTCGTCAAAGTCATCTCCCAGCTCATCTCCAAATTCAGCTCCGAACTTATCTATCATTTTTTTGATGCTTTTTGGGTCTTCTTCGTCAAAACTTCCTAAAAGAGACGGGTCTGCCATCTTCTCCAAACGGGAGTCCAAAGATATTCGCACTCTAACCCGTGAAACAAGCTTTTCCATATTAAGACTACCACAGTACTTACAAAAGGGGTTAAAGTCTTCTCGACTAAGAACAAGATGATCGCTTACTTTGCCGCACTCAAGACAGCGGTATTCATAGATGGGCATATCCCCCTCCTGCTACTTGCGAAAATGCTTCTCCAGTATACGAATAAGGCTGCGGGTAGTGAAGTTGCCGTTATTGTTTATATTTTCTAAGGGGACTTCCGCACGTGCTTTTTCCCGATGGCCCCCAGCAAAGCCGATTTTACCAAAGACACGCTGGGCCAGCTTGCCGGCATCTTTACGATAACCATCACAGCGAATAATAACCACCAGGCGATCACGATATTCTCCAGAAACGAAAACCCAGCCGATCTCGTGCACGTGGTTAAGAAAATCAGCAATGACTACCAAAATATCCGGATTAGGCACCTTACCCAGGTGGGAAAAAAGGCGCTGTTTCCTAACTTTTACTTCCTCTAAGGCCTTACGAAAATATTTTAGTTCTGCGCGCCGAATAGTAGATGCTTCTATTTTATGTAGCAGGTGGCGGTTCATGCGTTTAAAGAGATACTGAAAGCAGAGAACATCCTGGATGGTACACTCTTTTTCAAAGTTATTAGTGTCAGTCTTAATCCCATATATGAGAGCCGTGGCAAGGGTTACCGCGGGTTTTACTTTTAAAGTACGCAAATATTCAGTCATCATAGAAGAGACGGCCCCATATTCAGGGCGAATATCAATAAAAGGAGCATCCCAGCCGTTACTTATGGGATGATGATCTATTACCACGTCAAAATTAAATTTCATAAATTCGGCGTTATGAGGAGGCTGCGAGTCTATCAAGACCTTTTTATTGTATTCAGAAGCCTTGACCTGGCGAAGTTTTACCAGGGGAATTTTTAAAAGCTGGGCCATAGCCAGGTTATTAAGCCTTCTTATCTCGTTTACATGGGCAATGGTAACCTCTGATACCCTTTGCCTGATAAGACGCTTCATGGCCAGGGCACTTGCCATGGAATCAGGGTCCGCCCAGATCAATATGAGAACCCGATCTTCTTTTTTAAACTGAGAAAGAAGGGTTTTTACCCTTTCCCGATTTGATTTAAACCTGGTAATTCTAGGTTCAATAACTTCCTGTTCTTTCGTAGCTAATTTACAAGCTGGCATATTAGGCATAAAGTTTTAAGGCCTCAATTTCTTCTTGAAATTCTTTAACCCCTTCTTCCAATAGGGCCAAAATTTGTTCTTCGTTTTGATTATTTAAAGCCTCTCGCATTTTTTCTTTCCCAACTATAATGTCAAAAGGACATTTTGACCATGTATATTCATAAGGCGGCCTTCTAAAAGAAAACTCAGGATTTTGAGCCAGGACTTCTTTTAACATCAAGAGGGTCGTTTTAACAGGCTGATAAGTCTGAGGCCTTTTTACCCACAGTTTTATCCCCTGACAAATCCTTCCCGCCCATTTATCAAACCAGGGAACAAAGTTTATAGCTTGAACCTTAATTTCACTTATTTTAGAAAAAAATTTTTTAAGCGCCAATACCTTCAGCCAGGGGGCCCCAAATATTTCAAAAGGCAAGGTGGTGCCACGCCCTTCAGAAAGGTTTGTCCCCTCAAGTAAAACCTGGCCCGGATAGACCAGGGCCGTTTCAAAGCGAGGCATGTTGGGAGAAGGAGAGACCCAGGGGAGACCTGTCTCAGGAAAAAACATATCTCTTGTCCAGCCCTCCATAGGAACAACTTCAAGCTCTAAGTCCAAAGAAAATTTTTGCTTAAAATAAAAGGCCAGCTCACCTATGGTTAAGCCATGCCGCATAGGGAGAGGAGCCAGGCCAACGAAAGAAAATAGTCCTTCTTCTAAAAGTGGGCCTTCTATATTTCCAGCAATAGGGTTGGGACGATCAAGAACAATGACCTTAACCCCGGCTTTGGCGCAGGCCTCCATGGTGAGCAACAAGGTCCAGATATAAGTGTAAACACGAGTGCCAACATCCTGCAGATCAACTAGCAGTATGTCTATTTCCGCCAGGTGTTCTGGCTCTGGAGCAAACCTTGGCCCATAGAGGCTGATAACTGGTAGTTCTGTTTCAGGTTCTATGGTATCAGCAGATTCAATCATATTGGCCTGTTTTTCACCAAGGAGACCATGCTGCGGAGAAAAAAGTATCTTTAATCCCTGCGGAAAAAGCGCTTTTAAAGCCACCCAGGCAGGCGTTAAATCTGGAAGAATAGAAGCCTGATGGCAAAGTAAACCTATATTCTTGCCAGTTAAGACCTTTGGGGGATTTTTAAGAAATTTTATTAGCCCGGTTTTAACCATAAGAAAGAAGCCGCCCGGAAGGCGGCCTCTTTTTAGCAATTAGTCAATTTCTGGGGGAGGAAGATATTCAGATTCTTTAGCAGCCGCTTCTTTAATTTCGTCAACTTTCTGGAGCACAGCTTCTACTACTTCAGGCCCGAGGGATTTCTTTTCAACAATCTGGTTGAAAAGCTCCCTCATAAAAGCCACTGGTACGTCAGTAATAGCACCACGGGAGTCAACACGAGCGGTATCAAACTCCTGCAAAATTTTATCTTTCAATTCTTCATTAACGGGAACTTCTAAAAGTCTAAGTTCTCCACCAAACATATACTTAATATTTTCCTCTAAACCGGTGCCTCTAATTTTAGCCATCCGGTGGTCGTCCAATAGGACTACAATGAAATATTCACCCATTTTCATCCTCCTTTTTAAAGGTTGTTTTCTTTAAAGATCTTCAAGGTCAACTTCAAGCTCTTTCTCTTTATTAACAACGTATTTTTCATTACAGAACGGATAGCCAAAGTGCTTCCACCACTTAACGATAACTTTATAAACCTCAGGACGCATAATAATGCTGGGAGGCTGAACACCCTCAGCTACCATGCCGCGGAGAAAGCTTCCAGAGAGCTTTTCACGCTTGTGGCCGCAGGTTTCAGAGTAAGCCATTTCCTTACAAGTGGGGCAGTAAGAAAATTCACGCATATTTTGAGGCCTGATATCAAGGCCGTAAGGCACATCAGTAGGCGGAGCAGGGAATCCGAAGCTTGGAATACCCTTTGTCCATAGGATCTGGGTAGCCCACTTGTCATAGTATTCGCCAACAGCGGCGTGGTCACGCCCGAACATGTGGTGCGTGCAACCCATGTTCTGACGGATAATTCCGTGGAGCAAGGACTCAAGCGGGTTACCATAGCGCATATCCCAGAGAACAATGGTGGGGAGATGACGCTCAGGCTTAATGTAACCGCCTTTGTTTACAGCCTCGTGGCCTTCAACAATGGCTTCGTCAGGATAGTCACCACGACGCTTAACACCAATAACCGCGTTTACCAGGATACCGTGGCAGGGCTCAACGTCTCCGGTAAAGGCCGCGCACTTCATCAAGAATTCGTGCCCAACGTGAGGAACGTTACGGGTCTGGTGGTTGATAACTGTACGCCAACCGCGGCGATCAAACTCCTCACGGCTTTTGCGTGGAGGATACCAGAACCTGTCAAAAGGAGGCCTTAATTTGGGTTCATTGATGATGGTGTATTTACCAGCAAGTACTACCGGCTGAAGGCTGCGGTAAATTACCCAACCAGGATGTTTTTTGTTAAAAGGTTCCTTTACTACTTCAGGGTTACGCTCAGGGGTACCAAAAGTCAGGTGAGCAAGTTCTTCAGGATTGTCAATACGCCATACTTCTTCAATATCAAGGATAGCAAAAGGCTTACCTTTCAGATTAAGGACCAAGCGGTCACCAGCCCCTACCCCAAGCTTCTTGTAGTCTTCTTCGCTGATGTCAAAAACGAGAGGATAGGGGAAAATCCACTCATTTAAAAGACGGCGCTCTTTGAGAATTCTTTCTACTTCTGCCTGCTTCATGGAGCCCTCTACCGGGCTGAAAAAGCCATAACAAATGGACATGATTTCACGATAAACGTTACGTACCGGAACTCCTGTTTCATAGTGAAGAGTGGGTTTAATGTCGTAGGAAGGGCAACCTTTAATCATCTTTTTAGCGGCTTCTTTGTCGGTGATGACCCTTTCTACTAATCTACCTCCGTGAGGCAGGGGACGTTGGATTAAAAACCTCGACATCGTACACCTCCTTAAAAATTTGTGATTCTCAACCCAAATTTGCTTTTATGCTAGGTTAAAGCCTTTTATACCTAATCTTTGAAATTTGAAAAACTCAATTTTGTTAATTTAGGCTTAAGTTAAGCTTATCTTTCAGCCAAAAACATTAAATTTCTCTTATTTGCTTGGTATTTCGGCTAAGACTGAATGATTAATTAGTGTGCAAAACAGATAATAATTTGAAACCGTTATTCCGGGCCTCAACCGTCATTGTATGGTTTTTACGAGTGGAGTAATTTCTTATGAGTCTGCTTCGCCTGTCCCGGTCTCCTCGCAGTAACAGTGGGGAACATGCTCCCCGCGGTGACAAAATGGGTTGTCATCGCAGACCTCCACTTTACTTTAGCATTTCAAACCTCTTTCCCTGTTGTGTCATGCGAGCCTTTTCCTACTCTATCATTGCGAGCCACGAAGTGGCGAAGCAATCTCTGTCACGGACGGCAGCGAAGGGATCTGAGATCGCCACGGCTACTACATCGCCTCGCGATGAGGCTATATAGGCTAATAAT
>NZ_LSFI01000120.1 GCF_001642325.1 Thermodesulfatator autotrophicus
TCAGCATCTTTTAAGACAGAGTAAAAATTTTTTAGCTTTTCACAAATCCTTATAGCTTTTTCTCGGTCTTCAATGCGGTCCAGAATAGGCTTATCGTATTCGTCTATAAGCACCACTGTTTTCTGGTTATATTTTTGAGAAGCTCTTATGATAAGTTCGTGAAAGCAGTTTTTGTAATCTCCAATGTATTTACACTTGACCTCTAATTCTTCCTGGCATCTTTCTAAAATGAAGTTGGTGTTATTAATTAAATCTTTTTCGTCTTCTATTACCCCGCTACCAAACGAGATGTGAATCACCGGGTACCTAACAGACCAGTCCCAGTTGTTTTCAAGATAGAGGCCCTGAAAGAGTTCTTTTTTGGCTAAGAAGGCCTGGCGTAGGGTATCAAGAAAAAGGCTTTTCCCGAAACGCCTGGGACG
>NZ_LSFI01000121.1 GCF_001642325.1 Thermodesulfatator autotrophicus
TGGCTCCGCTCGTGTGAGGCTTTGCGAACCTTCAAGGACAAACTGAAAATAAAAATGGTAAGAGGGAAAGGGCACCCTCAAGAAATCAAAGTTATTGTCTCGTGAGTTTCTTCTTTTGAAGATAAACCCCACAATGAGCTTGACTTTTTTTGAATTTTTTCATATAATAATGGACGATGTTAAACTTTAGTGTATTTGAATAGAAC
The DNA here is from genome assembly GCF_001642325.1 of Thermodesulfatator autotrophicus. GTDB lineage: Bacteria > Desulfobacterota > Thermodesulfobacteria > Thermodesulfobacteriales > Thermodesulfatatoraceae > Thermodesulfatator > Thermodesulfatator autotrophicus. The sequence continues at coordinate 207 of NZ_LSFI01000121.1, forward strand.
ATTTTGAAACCAACCCTGGAGGCGTATTAAGATATGAGTGATAAAGAAAAAAAACTAATGACTGTGAAAGAGGTAGCAGAATACTTACAACTTGATGAGCATACAATTTATAGAATGGCAAGAAAAGGAGAAATCCCTGCTTATAAAGTGGCTGGACAGTGGAGATTTAAAAGAGAACTCATTGAAGAGTGGTTAGAAAAATAT
>NZ_LSFI01000122.1 GCF_001642325.1 Thermodesulfatator autotrophicus
AGAAGAAGTATTTCATTCCTGAGCTTGAAAACTTAGAAGTGGGCGAAGAGCTTATTGAATCCTTTGACATCAACTACATACGCCCTGAAACCCTTCTTTTTCAAACAGGCTATCTGACAATTAAAGGCTTAGAATACATCCTTGGCAGGAAACGTTCGTATAAGCTTCGTTATCCTAACCTTGAGGTAAAGTCTGCTTTATCAGACCATTTGTTGTCTTACTTTGTGAAAGATTTAAAAGCCAAAACACAGAACGAGATTCGCCTGGCTCGTCTCCTTGAAAGTGGAGAAGTAAAAAAATTAATAGAAGTTTTTAAAGCAATTTTTGCCTCTATACCGCACGACTGGTATCGCAAGACGGAACTTCATCACTATG
>NZ_LSFI01000123.1 GCF_001642325.1 Thermodesulfatator autotrophicus
AGAAAAAATATTTCATCCCAGAGCTTGAAAATCTAGAAGCTGGCGAAAACATCATTGAGGCCTTTGATGTAGACTATCTTGAAATAGAGACCATTCTTTTTCAAACCGGCTACCTTACTATCAAAGATCTGCAAAAAAAAGGCCCTCGCCGCCGTTACTTCCTCTCTTATCCCAACTTAGAAGTAAAGATGAGTTTTACCGATAGTATTCTTAACTGGTATGTGGAAAGACGGTCAGATAAGGAAAGAATCATTGACCGTCTTTACGATGTCCTTGAAGCTGGCGAGCTGGAGAAGCTGAAAGAGATTTTCAAGTCATTTTTCGCTTCTATACCGCATGATTGGTATAGGAAGACGGAGC
>NZ_LSFI01000124.1 GCF_001642325.1 Thermodesulfatator autotrophicus
TTCGGGAAGAGCTAAAAAATTTTTACTCTGTTTTAAAAGACGCTGACCCGTATCTTAAATTCGTTTTTATAACCGGTGTTACTAAGTTTAGCAAAGTTTCCCTTTTTTCAGGTTTAAACAATCTTGAAGACATAACTATTTCTCCTTCTTTTGCTACTATATGCGGCTACACCCAGGAGGAATTTGAGAGGGTTTTTGGCGATCGCCTGGAAGGCCTTGACCTTGATGAGGTGCGCCACTGGTATAACGGCTACTCCTGGCTTGGTGAGCCCGTCTATAATCCTTTTGACATATTGCTTTTTTTAAGAGAATATGAGTTTCGCCCTTATTGGTTTGAGACAGGCACGC
>NZ_LSFI01000125.1 GCF_001642325.1 Thermodesulfatator autotrophicus
TTTTTGTTGAAGGAGATAGAGGAGATTGATAAGCAGTTGAAGGAGCTGGAAAGGGAGCTTGAAACCGTAGAGACCGAAATTCAAAGGTGGAAAGAGTATATCCTGAATACCGAACTTATAAAGGAATCTTTCAAATACTTCTCAAAAATCTTTCCTCAATTAAGCCCACCAGAGCAGAAGGGACTTTTAAAGATGTTGATTAAAGAGATAGTCTTCACTCCCTCCCAAATCAACATTTATTTCTTTGAAATGCCAGAGGAAGAAATAAGGTTGAATCTGCCGAAGGCGGTTGGTTTCGAAGAAAACTTCAAATGGCTCC
>NZ_LSFI01000126.1 GCF_001642325.1 Thermodesulfatator autotrophicus
ATTTAGAAGTGGGTGAAGAGCTTATTGAAGCTTTTGATATCAATTATATTCGTCCTGAAACTCTTTTATTTCAAACAGGATACTTAACCATTAAGGGCATAGAGTATCTTATAGGCAAAAAACGTTCTTACAAACTCAGATATCCTAACCTTGAGGTAAAATCCGCTTTATCAGACCATTTATTGTCTTACTTTGTGAAAGATTTAAAAGCTAAGACCCAGAACGAGATTCGTCTGGCGCGTTTTCTAGAAAAAGGAAAAGTTAAAGAGTTAATAGAGGTTTTCAAGTCATTTTTTGCGTCAATACCGCA
>NZ_LSFI01000127.1 GCF_001642325.1 Thermodesulfatator autotrophicus
ATTCCCTGCCCTCTTTGATGATAAAATACACTGCTTTCAAAATCTTATGCGCTATGGCTATGGCTTTCTTGGGTCCTCGACAAGCTCGAAGGGGAGTACGGCAAAAAAATTGTGTCTGAGGATAAAAATTAACAATCAAAATACAGGAGGTGACCACATGAACTAAAACCAAAACCTTAACAAAAACTTTAACTTCAATGAACTCTTTGAACAGGTCGCTCAAACCATCATCTCCAAATCCCAGGGACATAAACCTTGAACCGCCCCGGATTTGCTGGAGACCTCAATGTGTGAGTCCTGA
>NZ_LSFI01000128.1 GCF_001642325.1 Thermodesulfatator autotrophicus
AAGTCTGGCTATAGGGAGCTATGGGTTTATAGAAAAGGCGGCTAAAAAACTGAAAAGATTTCTCGGTTTCAAAAATGAAAAGCGAGGCAAAAAGACAAGAAATATTGTGGAAACTCCAGAGATAATATTCTTTTAGAGTTCAGGCCGGATTTAATAGATCACAACACAGGCTTTTGTCTAACTCAATTCTTTTTATTTAGCGCAGGCTCAGTCTGTCTTAAGGCTATAACCAGGGGGAAAAGGGGTAGTATTTCAGTAATTGTGTCCGAAAAA
>NZ_LSFI01000129.1 GCF_001642325.1 Thermodesulfatator autotrophicus
CCAGCCACCGGGCCTTCGTGCTTGACGGGCCAGCCGGGCACGGGGATGACATCCGTGGCATCAGAGGGGTTGGCCACGGTGCGCACGAGGTGTTCCTGCCCGGAGAAGGCCCACCAGGAGCTGCCAAGCGAGATGACATAGTAGAAGGCCAACTGGGCCTCGGCTTTGAGTATTTCCTGGGAGACGGGCATTAGTTGAGTACCTCCACCAGGATGATCTCGCCGTCATACCAGCGGCGGATGAGTTGTCGCTTGGTAAGGCCTTG
>NZ_LSFI01000013.1 GCF_001642325.1 Thermodesulfatator autotrophicus
TACTACATCGCCTCGCGATGAGGCTATATAGGCTAATAATATGCCCCCGGCAATAGTTCTTTCAGCAGCATAAAATTAAAATAAGACTTTGCTCTTAATTAAGCTTGGGCTATCCTTGAAAAAACTTTCCAAAATCAAGTTCTTGTACGGAGGCTGCTGTATGGCCATTATGGCAAATTCCTTACCTACAGAAGGTAAGGGGATTAGACTAATGCTGGGAGAACCCGTTCAAAAAGATTTTTTCTACGTGTACCATGGAAATGTCATTCACTCTGAAGGTGGAGCTCAAACCCTTTACGTTATGGAACATCCTTTCTGGGGGCGTATTCTGTTTTTAAATGGCACCCTTCAGTTCACCACTCGTGATGAATTCATTTATCATGAAGCCCTGGTTCATATCCCTGTTCAGGCTCGCGAGGAAGGCCAAATCAAACGGGTGCTTATCTGCGGAGGAGGAGATTTTGGGGCAGCCAGAGAACTACTCAAATACCCGGACATTGAAGAGGTAATAATCGCCGATATTGACCCGCATGTGCCAGAAATAGTAAAAGAATATTTCCCTGAACTTTTGCCGGAAAAAGAAGACCACCGCTTAAAACTCATGATTACCGATGCTTACAAGTTGGTAGAAGACTATGTACGTGAAAAAAAACATTTTGACCTTGTCATAATAGACTCCACCGACCCGGATATTTCTCCTGAAGGCAAAACAATTGAACTTTCTCATTCGCTTTTCAGTCAAGAATTTCATGAACTTTTAAAAAGACTGGCTCCTCAGGGCTTAATTGTTCAGCAGGCCGCCACTCCTTTTACCATGAAAAACGTACTGGCCTGGACTTACGAAACTTTCGTTAAAGTTTATGGCCGAGATGAAGTTTACTGTTACCGGGCAGACATTCCTTCCTTCGGGGGAGACAATGCCTATATTTTACGGGCACCGTCTATTAATCCTATAGAACCCAGACGTCCAGCCCCGGAAAACACCAAATATTATACCCATGAGGTTCATCGTGCCTCGTTTGCAATCCCCAAGTTCTGGCAGGAGGTTTTGAAGTAATGGCTGTCTCTGTTTTAGGAATCTTAGGCTCACCAAGGCCCTTTGGCGGTTCAAGCCAGCTCCTTAAAGCCGCCCTTTTGGGAGCTGAAGAAACTGGCGCCTCCACTAAATTTATTTCTCTTTATGACGGAGAAATAAAACCGTGTATAGGCTGCATCCAGGAAGAAGACCCTAATTGCCGGTTTCCCTGTATTTTTGAAGACTTTGGCAAAGAAGTCCTTATAGAGATAAATCAGGCTGACGTTATCATCTTTGCTACGCCAGTTTATTGGTATGCCCCTTCTGGGGTTATGAAAAACCTTATTGACCGTTTGACCTGCCTTGAAAACATGGTGGCTTACGGTGAGCCAAGTTATATGGAAGGAAAAGTCATAGGGGCCATCACCGTAGGCGCTGACGCAGGACTCACCATGGCTGGCGGCTACTTACTTACTGTGTTAAACGCCATGGGGGCAATTGTGCCACCCTGGGCCCATGCCTATTCCCGTATGGCCAACAAAGCTATCTATGACGACCGCGCTGTTATGGACGCCATAAACGTAGGGCTTTTGGCCACAGGGCTTGCTGCCAGGTTGAAAGGCCAAGAAGGACCTTTAACTTATCTTGATGATAAAGAACTTCTGGAAAAAATTCGTAGTCAAATCTTAGCTGAAAAGGAGGCTTTTGAAAGGAGCCATGGAAACCAAACAAAACCCGGTTCTTGAAGCTATTTATAGCAGACGCAGTGTCCGCCACTATACTGACGAACCTGTATCCCGAAAAATAATTTACGAAATAATAAAAGCTGGCACCTGGGCCCCTTCAGGGCTTAATAATCAACCCTGGCGTTTTGTCATTGTCCAGGATGAGGCAAAACGGGAGGAACTGGCCGAACTTACCCGTTACGGAGAAATTATAAAAGGGGCTCCGGTGGTAATAGCCGTCTTTGTAGATAAGGACGCTATGTACCATGAAGTAAAAGACCACCAGGCCATGGGAGCCTGTATTCAGAATATGCTTCTGGCTGCCCATACTTTGGGGCTTGGGGCCGTATGGCTGGGAGAAATCTTAAAAAATGCCGAAGAAGTGCGAAAAAGGCTCGGGCTTTCAGAAAATTTGGATCTGATGGCCGTTATAGCCCTGGGGCACCCCAAAAGTCGGGACCAAAAAAGCTCTCGTAAACCACTAAAAGAAGTAATTGTTAAGGAGTACTGGTAGCTTGAAAAAGCTAATCCTGACGCTTGTTTTTTTGCTGTTCATAGCCAGTAGTGGTTTTGCTCTTTCTATAAAAAACCTAACCCTTGGCTCTGAAGGAGGCTATCTGGTTTGCTCATGGAATCTTTATGAACTACCTAAAAACAAACTAGACGCCGCTCTTCATCATGGAGTACCGGTTCGCCTTCAGTTTGAAATAGTCTTAGAAAAGATCAAACGCTTCTGGTGGGACGAAAGGCTTTTATATCATATTGTTCTACGTGAAATTTATTACGATGCGGTAAAAAATATTTATCTGGTGCAACTGGTAGGCTCTTCATCTCCTCCCAAAGCGGTAAGCTCTCTGGAAGAAGCTTTAGCTTTAGCAGGCAACGCCCGAAATGTTCCCATTATGCCTTTAAATCTCTTGACCCCCCAGCAATTTTATCGTTTAAAGATAAAAGTCACCGCTTTTCAAAAAATATCTCCCAATTTACCTTCACGCGTCTTACGTTTTCTCTTTAAAGGCGGTAAAATTGAGTCTGATTGGGTAACTATTCGTTTTAAGTTTTCAGAATAATGTCCTCTCCAAAAACTTATAACACTGAACACGAAAAGAAGAAAAGAAGAAGAGAACTTCTTATTGCTCTACTGGCTTTCTTAGTCTTGGGGCTCCTCATCGCTTTTGAAATAAAGTTATTTCGCCAGATCCCTTCAAGGGAAATAAACTTTTTAGCCTACATACTTTTCCAGGTAAATGCCATACTTCTTTTAGTTGTCGCTTTTTTAGTAGTCAGGAATTTACTTAAACTTTTTTTTGATTCTCCCAGAGGACGCTTTGCTGAACGCTTGCGCACCCGTATAGCCGTGGCTTTCATCTTCCTGGCTCTGGTGCCAACCCTTTTTCTCTTTACGGTGTCCTTTAAATTCATTGAAACCAGCCTTGATTTCTGGTTCAGCAGCAACCTTGACCGCAGTCTTCAGGAGGCCCTTTTTGAAGCCCAGTCTATTTATCAGGAAAAGGAAAAAGAATTAACTAATAAAGCTAATCAATTTATAAACTCTTATCTCCTCAAAACGCAAAGTCTTTCTCCTAAGCATCTTCGCTATTGGCGAAAGCGGCTAAAAGTTGACACCCTTGAAATTTATTCTTCATCAGGAAAATTATTAAAAGCCTCCTACAGCCACAGACTTTCTCAAAAACCAGGAATTCCTCCCCACCTATTGGAAAAAATTTTTGAACAAAAAACACCTACCAGCGAAGTCTGCTCTTTAAAAAACAAGGTTCTTTTGCGGGTTTTTGTCCCTTCTAAATACCGAAAACAGCAAGTGATAGTAGCCTGCGGGCTATTTTTAGACCCAAGCATTGAAAAACTTATAAGCGAGGTAGGCAAAGGTATTGAAGCGTATCAGCAGCTCAAGTTTTTTAGAGACCCTCTGAAATCTTCTCTCATTTTGATGCTGCTTCTGGTAACGCTTCTTACCCTATTTGTGGCTATCTGGTTTGGTATGCGCTTTGCCAAAAGGTTAACCGAGCCAGTTCATTCGCTTGCTGAAGCTACCCAACAGATTGCCAGCGGAAATTTTGACGTGGAATTACCTGAAGAAACCGCTGACGAAGTAGGTCGTCTGGTTAGCGCTTTCCGCCGCATGACCAAAGAGCTAAAAGACTATCGCCAGAAAGTAGAAGAAACCACCGCCGCCTTACAGGAAATAAACATAGAGCTTAGCCGACGCACCTGGTATCTTGAAACCCTCCTGGCTAACGTCACGGCTGGTGTCATTGCCCTTGACCACCAGGGCCGTGTTACTTTTATTAACCGCATGGCAGCCAAACTACTGGGAGCATATCCTGAACGTCTTATTGGCCAGGAAATAAGAAAACTCCTCCCTGAAGAATACTTTGAACTGGCCCAGGAGCTACTTTCTAAAGCTAAAAAATCTCCGCAGAAGCTAGTTCAACAAACGGTAAAATTAAGTATTCGCCGCAAGCCCATAACCTTTCTGGTGACGATAACACTCCTTGAATCAGAAACAGGCGAAAACCTGGGTTATCTATGCTTGCTTGAAGACATTACTGAAAAAGAAAGAATTCAGCGTTTAGCTGCCTGGAGAGAGGTGGCCCGTCGTATTGCCCATGAAGTAAAAAACCCTCTCACCCCTATTCAGCTATCAGCTCAAAGGCTCAGGAAACGCCTGGCGGAGAAGCTTCCTGAAGAAGATCAAAAGCTCCTTGAACGCTGCACTTCTACCATAGAAAAGCAGGTAGAAGAACTAAAGCACCTGGTAAACGAGTTTTCAACTTTTGCCAGACTACCTTCTCTTAAGCCTGAAGAAGGGGATTTAGCTCAGGTGGTTCGTGAAGTTATAAACCTTTATGAAGAAGGCCATCCTAAGGTAAAGTTTTCGTTAAACTTGAATGGCTCATCTAAAGCTATCTTTGATAAAGAACAAATGAAACGGGTATTTTTGAATCTTTTTGATAACGCTATTCGGGCCATGAAACGTGAGGGAGAAATCCAGATAAACATAACCGAACAAAATGGCCGTTTAAGAATAGAAGTAGCGGATACCGGTGAAGGCATTGCCCCTGAAATACGCGGACGATTATTTGAACCCTATTTTTCTGCCAACGGGGGTAGCGGTCTGGGGCTTGCTATCGTAAACTCTATCGTGCAGGAACATCGGGGAAAGATATGGATAGAGGACAATCTCCCCAGAGGGGCAAAGTTTATCATTGAAATACCTAAGACCCTATGAGTGAAAAAATTCTGGTTATAGACGACGAAGAAGCCATACTAGAAAGCCTGGCAGATATTCTTGAAGACGAGGGCTATCAAGTTCTTACCGCCCTAAACGCCACCGAAGGGTTAGAAAAGATAAAACAAGAGCCTGTTGACCTGCTTATACTTGACGTCTGGCTGCCAGACCAGGACGGCCTAAAACTACTTAAGTCCCTTAAGAAAGACCTTCCTGACCTTCCGGTTATCGTAATTTCTGGCCACGGCACCGTGGAAACCGCTGTTAAGGCCATCAAGCTCGGGGCCTTTGATTTTCTGGAAAAGCCCCTTTCTTACGACCGGGTAGTAGTCAGCGTGGCCAACGCCCTGAAATTCCGAGCCTTAAAAGAAGAAAACATCACCCTCAAAAAGCATCTTACCGGCCCGGGTATCACAGGCCAGAGTAAAGCTATTCAGGAACTACGCGAGGCCATTAAAAGGGTGGCTCAGACTGACGCCACCGTGCTCATAACCGGGGAATCTGGTGTGGGCAAGGAAGTGGCCGCCCGTATGATTCACGCCCTCTCGCGCCGGGCTGAAAAGCCCTTTGTAGCGGTAAACTGCGCGGCTATCCCTGAGGATCTTATTGAGTCTGAACTTTTTGGTCACGAAAAAGGGGCTTTTACCGGTGCCTTTTCTTCCAAAAAAGGAAAGTTTGACCTGGCTAATGGAGGCACCATTTTTCTTGATGAAATAGGCGATATGAGTCTCTCTGCCCAGGCTAAAGTTTTACGGGTGCTTCAGGAAAAATGCTTTGAAAGAGTAGGTGGCACCAAAACCATCACCGTTGACGTAAGGGTTATTGCCGCCACCAATAAAAATCTTACCGAAGAAATAAAAAAAGGCCGCTTTCGTGAAGACTTATACTACCGCCTAAACGTAATCCCCATACATATTCCTCCCCTTAGAGAGCGGACTGAAGACATCCCTCTGCTGATAGAGGAGTTTTTAGACGAACTTGCCAGGCACTCAGGACTGGGGCGCAAAAAAATTGCCCCTGAGGCCATAGAAGCCTTGAAGCGCTACCCCTGGCCGGGAAATATTCGCGAATTGAGAAACTTGATTGAAAGACTGGTCATATTAAGCCAGAAAGAAATCATCTCTCTTGAAGATCTGCCCCCAGAGATAAATAAACCTCTCCATACTGCCTTCGGCCAGGAGCCATGGTTTGAATGCAATGACTTTAAACAAGCGCGTTCCTTATTTGAAAAAGAGTTTTTAAAACGCAAGCTAGCGGAGTATCACGGTAACATTTCGCAAACTGCCGAAGCCATAGGACTTGAAAGAACTTATCTTCACCGTAAACTGAAGGCTTTAGGGCTTTCAGGAGAATCTTAAATGGTTTGCTCTTTTAGAAAGTGCTTAGAAAACCCTGAACTTTTTACTATCACTTACGAACTTGTGCCTGGCCGGAGCACGAGGCTCCGCCAGTTCCAGAAAATTATAAAATTTGCCGAAGAAGCCACTAAAGACGGCCGTCTCCACGGTCTGACTATTACGGAAAACGCCGGAGGGCATCCAGCTCTTTCTCCTGCAGTCCTAGGACGCGAGATTTTAAAACTCGGCCTTGAGCCAGTTCTTCATTTCACCTGTAAGGACAAGAATCGCAACCAGATAGAAAGCACCCTTTTTGCCCGGGACAGAGAAGGCCTGCACAATCTCCTGGTAATGACAGGAGACTTCCCCCTTTATGGCTTTATGGGACGAGCCAAGCCGGTCTTTGACCTTGACGCCGTACACCTCCTGCAGTTGATAACCGAAATGGAAAAGGGGATAGAACTCCCCCCAGAGGCCCCTGGCGGAGGCGTAAAGTTGCCTCCCATGCCTTTTTTCAAGGGCTGTGTGGTAACACCCTTTAAGAAGCTTGAAGCCGAGCTCATGCCCCAATATTACAAGCTCCACCGGAAAATAAAGGCCGGGGCTCACTTTGTAATCACCCAGGTAGGCTTTGATGCCCGAAAGTTTCACGAACTCCTGCTCTATATGCGTGAGGAAAAGCTAAACGTCCCCTTAATTGGCAGCGTATTTATTACTGATGTGCGTATGGCCCGCATCTTCCATAAAGGTATTATTCCCGGCATAGAAATAACTCCTCAATACCTGGCTCAAATTGAAGAGGAGTCTCGTCAAGAAAAAGATTCATACCGTGCCGCTTTAATCAGGGCTGCCAAGTTGGTAGCGGTGCTAAAAGGCATGGGGTACGACGGGGTGCACATCTCAGGAGGAAGGGTCAGCTATGAAGATATAGCCTTTATCCTAGACAAAGCCGAAGAGTTTTATCCCCGCTGGCAAGAATTGGTGGCAGAATTCCAAAATGCGCCTGAAGGAACTTTTTATCTTTACCGTAAAGACCCTGAAACCGGCTTAAACATCCCAGAAAGATACGAAAAACTTGCTCCGGCCCAGAAAAAACCTTTGATGTTTACTTTAAACCTCTGGATGCATGACCTTTTCTTTGAGCCTGGCAAAGGTTTTTATAACTTTGCCGTAAAATATGCCCAAAAAATAAACGGCTCTTCTTTTGAACCCTGGTTTACCAGGTTTGAATACGCTGTTAAGGGGTTCCTTTTTGATTGCCAGCGTTGTGGAGACTGCACCCTGGGAGAAATGGCCTATCTTTGCCCCCAAAGTGGCTGTGCCAAAAATCTACTTAACGGCCCTTGCGGCGGTAGTAAGGACGGCTATTGTGAGGTGGATTCTTCCAAAAAGTGCCATTATGTGAAGGTCTATGAAAGGCTTAAGGCCATTGGCAAAAGACACCTTTTGAAAGAAGGGTTCATCCCCCCGCGGGATTGGGGGCTTTCTGGGCGTTCTTCGTGGTTAAATTTTTATCTAGGGAGGGACCATCATCGCCATCCAGTGCCTGAAAACTTTCAGGAGCCTAGATAAGCCTCTATCACCCGCGGATTTTTTCTCACCTCGGCGGGAATTCCCTGGGCTATTATTTCACCAAAGGCAAGCACTACTACCCGGTCACACAACTCCCAGATAAGTTCAAGGTCATGGTCCACCAGGAGTATGGAAATACCCATATTTTTGAGTTGTTTTAAAAAATCTAAAAGCTCCCGGGTTTCAACTGAAGAAAGCCCTGCCGCTGGCTCATCAAGGAGAAGGATTTCTGGCTGTGAGGCTACGGCCCTTGCCAGCACCACCTGGCGTTGTTTCCCATAGGGAAGACCATGGGCAGGGAGAAGAGCAATATCTGCCAGGCCGAGAAGTTCAAGAATCTCGCGAGCCTTTTGGTTAATCTCTTTTTCTTCCCGGCGCGCCAGGGGCAGGCCAAAAAGGTCATGCCAGAGGCGGCGTTTTAGATGCCGACTAAACCCCAAAAGGACATTTTCAAGCACGGTAAGCTCATGAAAAATCTGGACATGCTGAAAAGTGCGCAAAATACCAAGACGCGCTATCTTTTCAGGAGGAAAGCTTGTTATTTCCTTGCCATTTAAAAAAATTTTTCCTTCGGAGGGTTTTAAAAAGCCAGAGATTATGTTGATAACCGTGGTTTTACCCGCCCCATTAGGGCCAATAAGCCCAAGGACTTCACCTCTGGCAAGAGAGAAAGAAACCCCCCTTAAGGCCATGAGGCCCTTAAATTTTTTAGTCAGATTTTTGACTTCTAACATTTACTCTCTCTTGAAAAGTTTTACGCGGTAGCTTACTTTGAGCCATAAATAGCTTCAAGGCTTTTATCTTTTGAATGCTTATGGCATATAAACCTCGTGATTACTACGCTAAAAAGGCCAAACAGGAAAAGTATCCCGCCCGTTCAGTTTACAAACTGAAAGAGGCTGACCAGAAATACCGTCTCCTGCGTCGCGGCCAGAAGGTACTTGACCTGGGTGCTGCCCCTGGCTCCTGGAGCAAGTATGCCCTTGAAAAGGTCGGAAAAACTGGCCTGGTCGTAGGAGTGGACCTTAATCCTGTAAAAGTTTCCGCTCCCAATTTTGTTTTTTTCCAGGCAGACATTTTTGAGCTTTCTCCTGAAGAGCTCTGTGAAAAGACAGGTGTCTCGGTCTTTGACGCTGTATTAAGTGACATGGCCCCTAAGACCACTGGTGACCGTTCAGGAGACCACTTCCGTTCTGTGCACCTGGCTGAAAGGGCCTTAGAGATTGCCGAAAAAGTGCTAAAACCAGGCGGAGTTTTCTTGGTGAAAGTCTTTGAAGGCGAGGCCTTTCCCCGTTTTGTAGAGGAAGTCAAAAAAAGACTCGGACCGGTAAAACGCTTTCGCCCCAAGAGCACCCGCTCTGAAAGCCGCGAGATCTTTGTGTTGGCCAGGCGTGAGAGTTAAAAGCCTTTATTGACTTTATTTACCAATTTTTTATTTTTTTTCGCTAAAATTACTTGAAGAAGGGAAGGTTATGTCAGAAACCAAATCTCACAAGCAAACAGGTAATAATATACCACCATATCAGCCTTTTCCGACCTATTATGAAGAGGACGAAATTGACCTTTATGAGCTGTGGCTTACTTTAAAAAAACGTAAAGTTTACATATTTGGAACTACTGTTTTGTTTTTAATTCTGGCCGTAATTTTTGTCTTTGTTTCTCCCCAAATTTATAAAGGCGAAGCGGGAATTCTTCCTCAGGTAGCAAACCCTTTCTTAATTAAAAAAGAGATTGACAGCTTAAGCTCGTTATTAAAAGAAAAACGTCTGGCCGAATTAAGCTCCAAGCTTAAAATAGACGAAGAGAAGCTTTCACAAATTGTAAGCCTTGAAGCAAGAATACCTAGAGAGAACAAGCAATTAGTTCTTTTGGCCATTGAAACCAAAGATCCAAATTTAATTTCAGAAATACCGGCAAAAATTATAAGTTACTTAAACACTACCAGATTTATCAAAGAAAAGGTTGAAACTGAAAAAGAAAAACTCACCAAAGAAATTGCTTCAATAAAGAACAACATAGATATTTTAAAAAGCCTCCAAGCCCGTGTTCTAAAAAATCCTGAGGCCTATCCAGATGTCAATCCTTACGATATTGCCAAAACTATTGTGGAGCTTGAAAGTACATAGTGTTTCGTCAACTGTGTCCGCAGG
>NZ_LSFI01000014.1 GCF_001642325.1 Thermodesulfatator autotrophicus
GGACACAGTTGACGAAACACTATGAGCAAAGACAAAATCTCTTTAATTACTTTTTCTACATCTTTATGTTTTTCAACAATTTTTCCTACTTTATAAATTTTATAAACTAAATTGTTCTCTTTATTTTCATTAATTATCATATAAAAATTCCTTTACATTTTATATTGATTGGTCATTTCTCTTAGATGCAAAGCTAGTTTATTCATGTCTTCTGCGGCCTGTTTTATACCGGTAATAGAGCTTTCAGCTTCTTCAGTGCGTTCTCTTAGTCGTCTATTCATATCAATGATGTTTGAAAGTTCATTTGTAATGCTATCGGTATTATGGGTTATTTCCTGGGTAACTGCTGTTTGCTCTTCAATAGCTGAAGCAATACTTCCTGCTCTTTCAACAGTCTTTTCCATGGTGTTAAGTAGTACCTGGCTGGTTTCCCGAAGTTTCGTTCCCTTTTCCACCAGGTTTTCCACCCAGGTTCTAATCTGGTCGGTAGATTGTGCTGTTTGCCGGGAAAGTTCTTTAATTTCACTGGCTACTACCGCAAAGCCTTTGCCGGCTTCACCTGCCCGGGCCGCCTCTATGGTAGCGTTTAAGGCCAAAAGATTAGTTTGATCTGCAATATCCTGAATAATATCTGCTGCGTGCTTGATGTGTTCTATTTCTTTCAGGAGATTTTCTATAAGTTCGCTATTTAGGGAAGCCTGGTCACTGGTATTCTGACTCTCCTCAGCAGTGGTAGCAGTATTTTGGGAAATCTCTGAAATAGCCGCACTGAGTTCCTGTACACTACGACTGGCCAAGTCTAATTGTTCACTAATTTGTTCCGTAAAAGCGGTTAACTTTTTGACTTCTTTAAAGGTTTCTTTTGAATGCTGAGTAACCTGTTCGGCAATAGCTGAAAACTCTTCAGCCCCTGAAGCAATTTGTTCAATGCCTTCTTTTACTTCTTTTAGCACTTGAGTGCTATTTTCTATGGTTTGGTTAAAGTATTTGGCCAGAATATGAATTTCATTTTTACTATTAGGTACTTCTTTAGCTTTTTCAGAAAAATCTTTTTCGCTAATCTTTTTCATTGCTGAAATAAGAGACAGTGCTTGTTGTTCAAGCTTATTACCAACATATAAACTTATTGCTGTAACTGCTATAAAAGATATTCCAAATATTATCAAGCTACTTAAAACTGCTTCTTTTTCTTTAAACACTAAAAAATCAATGCCAATATTTATACCCCACAATAAAAATACTAATCCCATAATGAGTAATAAAATGTGCTTACTTTTAAGTTTTAATAAGTTAGGCATTTGCCCCTCCGCTTTTCATCTTATTTGATGAACGTAAATATTACCTTTTGCTAATAATATCGTCTAACTATATTTTTACTTTAATGATTTTTTTGTTTTATTTATAATTTTCTGTTTTATTCATATTAGATGAACCAGTCTCATCATATTAACTGAACCGACTTCTTTTAACTTGTCTTTACTACTTGATTAATATAAAAATTATGTTAAGGGAAGACTTAAGCTTGTAAATTTTGTGTTAAATTCTATCTTGTTGTTCATCGTTAATGATGAACCTTGATGGATTTTAGTAATTTTCCTAAACTACCGATTAGAAGGAAAACTTTAAGGAGGGTTTATGCCCACTAAAAATCCGCGGCTTTGTATTGTTCTTGAAGAAGATGTATATCAACGTATAAAAAAACTCGCCCAGGTAAAAGGTATGTCCATGTCAGCGGTGGTAGGGGAACTGATAAACAAGGCCCTTGACCTGGAAGAAGACTTGTTGCTGCTTAAATATTTGTCTCAAAGGGAAGAAAAGGATATAATTCTTGATGAAAAAGAAGAAGTTTCGCAGGTTGAGTATGAAAAACAAAAGCTTTGATCTAAAATTCCATCCCAAAGTCCTTAAAAAGGATTTAACGTCTATTAACCCTTCATTTAAAAACGCAATACTTAAATTTTTGCAGGAAAAATTCGTCAAAAAACCTTTTTTTATGCCAGGCCCATTCGGGGCGAAAACATGAATTACTGGAAAATGCACCTGGGCCATTATTTAATAGGTTTAAAAATTGTAGATAATTTAATTATTGTCCTAGCCATAATTCCTTATCAAAAACTCTTTAATCCCAATATTATAAGCAGGTTAGACTAATGAGTACTTATTTTGAAAAAGCCGGGCGCCACAATACAGATGAAGCCTTAAAAATTGCTTTTAAAGCCTTTCAGGAAAGGAATATAAAACATGTGATAGTAGCCTCCACTTTTGGAGACACAGGCCTTAAAGCTGCAGAACTTTTTTTCGGCCAGGGTGCCAATCTTATCGTAGTTACCCACAACGTAGGCTTTAGAGAGCCAGGTAAAATTGAAATCACCCCTGAAATGCGGGCCAAAATAGAAGCTCTCGGGGCCAAGGTTTGTACTGGCACCATGGTTTTACGCAGTATTGGCACGGCCATAAGGGAACTTCAACAATATTCCCAACAGGACCTCATCGCTAATACCCTGCGTCTTTTTGGGCAGGGTATTAAGGTCTGTGTGGAGATCGCTATGATGGCCTGTGATGCCGGGCTTGTGCCCCCAGAGGATGTTATCACCGTAGCGGGAACCGCTCGCGGTGCAGACACTGTTGCCATTGTTAAAGCCATGCCCTCTAATAAACTATTCAACCTCAAAGTGCGCGAGATATTGGCCAAACCGAAAGACTGGTAGGAATGTTTTGTTTTAGCACGGCTAGCCCGTAGGGTTGCTTCCCTTACAATAACATGGAAAGGGGGAACGAACAATAACGAAGAAGGGAAGGCCTTGTAATACCTTGTAATGCGAGCCACGAAGTGGCGAAGCAATCTCAGGGGATTACTTCGTCGGCCCTGCGGGGCTTCCTCGTATGACCTGGTAGGGTCACTTCGCCACGGCGACTGCATCGCATCGCGATGACGCTCTGTAAGGTAAAAAATGCTCCCATTCCATTAATAATGTTTCAGATTTTTGCAAAGGTCTCATAACGGTAAAAGCAAGTAAATAATTTAAGCAGCTAAGTCAAGGTCTTCTAAATACTCAAGGTAGTTCTTTTCAGCCAGCTTCTGATATTTTTTAACGCGAGCCTCAATATCTTCGTAGTTTTCAAAAAGAATTTTTACTATACGGTTATCAAGGAGACCTTTCCTGAGCTGGGAGTTAAAAATTTCAACAACTTCCTCCTTCCCCATAGGCGCACGATAAGGCCTTTCTTCTATAAGAGCGGTAAAGATATCAGCAACAGCCATGATGCGTGCTCCGAGGCTCAATCTATCTCCAGTTAAGCCAAAAGGATAACCTGAACCGTCTAATTTTTCGTGATGAAAGGCCGCCCACTCGGCTACGGTCTCAAAGCCTTCAATAGACGAAAGAATCATATAGGTGTAATAAGTATGCTGTTTGAGAAAATTAAACTCTTCGGCGGTAAGGCGGCCTGGTTTTTCAAGGACTGAATTTGGCACTATCAATTTACCAAGGTCATGTAGGCTTGCCGCTATTTTCATGTAAAGAACTTCTTGTTCGGTAAAACCGCAGAGATGTGAAAGGATAGTGGCACAGGCCGCTACCCCGTTTGAGTGAGTAGAGGTGAAGCGACTTTTAAAGTCAATAATTTTACTGAAAAAGCCTGCTAGCTGTGCTATTTCTTCAATACCCGCCTGAACAGATTCAAGGGGGCCATATTTGAGAAGGATAGAATATAACCTTTGATTGGTTACATCAAACCAGAAAGACTCCTGTTTACTTAAATCTAAAAAGGCAGTCACTAAATCAGGATGAAAATCTTTACGTGAAAGAGATAGAATTTTTTTAGTAATTATTGTTTGTTGTTCCAATATGAACTCATCACGGTTAATCAGGCGTTCCACTGTATCAGCCAGGTTCAACAACTGGCTTTCCAGGACATAAGGGCTTTCCAAAGATGCTCCTTCTTTCTCCCACAAGTGCCAGGGTTTGTGGTGATAACGAATAAGAGGTGCCATGGGAGCAAGAAAAGGAAGGGAATTAAAGAGTTTTTCTCCTTTTATACAATGAAGGTCAAGGTTCCTCTCTATTGAACGATGTAAACGAAACTTATCTTTAGGGCTAAGGGCCCCTATATCATGAAAAAGGGCGGCAATATAAAGGTGTTTTAATCTTTCAGGAGATAAGTTAAAAATTTTGGCCAGGCGCCAGGAGATATAAGCCACTCTTATCTGGTGAGCAGAAATACTCGGGTTAGCCAGATCTATGGCGTCAGAGACCGAGAGAAAAAAATTATTTAAGTTTATGAGAAATTCTCTTACCATCATCAACTTCTTCGACCCTTTTTCACTAGGACTTTAATAGATTTTTAAAGCTGAGACTTTTTAGGACGTTGCTGCTGCAGACTTTTTCGAAGACAGCCCAAAATATGTTTGCTCTCTCGTTCCCAAAAAGAGGGACAGGCCGCTGGGCCTGTCCCTACAACGCTTTTCATGTTTTAGTTGTTAGTAATCGCTCATAATTGTTAACAGCAATAAGCACGCATTATTCTTGCTGAAAATCTCCCGCCTTTTAAGAGCGACCGGACAAGCCTTTTAGACTTTAAAATTTGAAGCAAGTTCTTTAAGACGACTAGCGAGAGTAATCATCTCTTCAGAAAGTTTGCGGCTTTTATCTCCCTTTTCTGCGGTTTCCTGGATAGCACGAGACATTTTTTCGATTTTTTCCCTTATTTGCTCGGCACTCTCAGCAGACATATTGGCCGCCTGACTAATCTCGCCCATCATGGCGGTTTGCTCCTCTACAGCGCTTGCTATCATATTGGAGATATCGTTTATACGACTTATTACCTCGCTAATTTCCTGAATGGCCTTCACTGAAGCACGGGCATCTGTCTGAATGGCCTGGATCTTTTTGGCTATTTTTTCCGTGGCTTGGGTGGTTTGCTTAGAAAGTTCTTTTACTTCACCGGCTACTACCGCAAAGCCTTTGCCGGCTTCTCCGGCACGGGCCGCTTCAATGGTGGCGTTTAAGGCCAGAAGATTGGTTTGCTCTGCGATACTCTGAATGAGATTTACTACTTCACCAATTTCTTCTGAAGAAATACCAAGTTTGTTAACTATTTCGTTAGTTTCCTTAGCCTTAGTTACAGCCTCACTAGCAATGCGAGCTGCCTCCGAAGTGTTACGCGAAATCTCAGTAATAGCCTCTACCATCTGTTCAGAAGCGGCTGAAACCGCTCGTACACTATTATTTATCGCTTCCTCAGCGGCTTTGACTTCTTCCCCTTCCTGGGACAATCTGGTTGCCTTTTCAGATACATCTTTTCCTGCAAGATAAATTTCGTGAGAAGAAGAATATACCTGTTCCGAAGAGATAATCACATTCCTCAGGGTTTCTTTCAAACGTTCAGTCATTTCTTCCAGAGCAGATAATAGTCTGCCTATTTCGTCCTGGCTTCTTTTGGGAAATTTGACGGTAAAATTACCCTCGGCTACCCTCATAACCAGGGCTACAGCCTTATCAATAGGATCAATAATCCTGGTTTTGGCCATCCACCAAATAGCTCCTAATAAAACCAGAGTGAAAATTAAAATTATGGCTTGATAAACTTTCAAACGATGAAGATTTTTTACGGCTTTTTGTTCAAATTTTTTAGTGAGATTGTTGGCCAAAGAAAGAATTTTCAAATTATTGTCAACGAGATATTTCAGGTCTTTCTGGTCACCTGTGAGAAGATACTGGTCAAAAGCTTCTTTAAAGTGAAGCCAGTTTGAGTGAAGCTTTTCCCAGGCAGCCAAAATTTCTGGGTCAGAGATTGGCTCTAGCCCTTTACTTTTATCGCTGTACTTCAAAACTTTTAGGCTTTGTTCAAAAAGGTTGGCCGTCTTCCTGGCTGAAGAAAAATCTTTGGATAAAATTTCTTTGGTAAGTTTTTGGGTAAGCATCCTTTGGCGGCCTGCCATATTTATATATTGAGCATCTCCTGCGTTCTTTTGTAGCACCATAAAAACCATGCCAGCATTCAAAAGGCTTAATAAAAACATTACTAAAATGATAGACTGGATGCGGACCTTGATGCTGTTAAACCTCATATCCACCTCCATCATTTTTCAGCCTTTTAAATAAATTTCGGACTGGAAATAAAATTCTTTAATCATTTCTGATGAACCAGATAGCCATTCTTTTGCCTGATTCTTTTGCCTGTCCCTAAATTTTGCCCCTACTTAAATTTTGCCTGTCCCTAAATTTTCCTAACTAAATTTTCGTTTTGCCTGTCCTCATTACGGCATTGAAATTGGCACAAACTGCATTTTATATTTCATGGGTTTTAAAGTTTTGTTGATTTCCCTTTTTTAGAGGGGCAAAGTTTGGTAGAAATTTCCTAACTTGAATCAAGGGAGGACTTTATGCTTGATATTCGTCTCATTAGAGAAAAGCCGGACTGGGTTAAAAAGCGCCTGGCTTTAAGAGGTGGAGAATACCCCATAGACAAAATCCTTGAACTTGATAAACGCCGCCGTGAACTAATCCAAGAAGTAGAACGCCTTCGCCATGCCCGCAAGGTAGCCTCTGAAGAAATAGGAGCGCTTAAAAGACAGGGCAAAGACGCTTTAGCCAAAATGCAAGAAGTAAAAGAGCTTGGCGAAAGGCTTAAAGCCCTTGAGGCAGAACTTCGGGAAACAGAGGCTCACCTAAAGACCTTACTTCTAGAAATACCAAACTTACCTCATGAGTCTGTACCACCAGGCGAAGACGAAAACGATAACCAGGTAGTCAAACGCTGGGGTGACTTGCCTTCTTTTAACTTCACCCCCAAACCCCATTGGGAAGTGGGCGAGGCCTTAGGCATTTTTGATTTCGCCCGGGCCGCTAAAATTACGGGGAGCCGTTTCGTGGTATATCGCGGGGCAGGGGCTCGTCTTGAACGGGCCCTTATAAGCTTTATGCTTGATTTGCATACCAGGGAGCACAACTACCGCGAAGTACTCCCTCCTTTTATCGTAAACGAGGCCTCTATGATCGGCACTGGCCAGCTCCCCAAGTTCAAAGAAGACCTTTTTAAAATTGAAGACTGGAATTATTATCTCATCCCCACTGCTGAGGTTCCAGTTACTAATCTGCATCGTGATGAAATTCTTGCTGAAGAAGATTTACCCTTATATTACGTGGCTTATACCCCTTGCTTTAGGGCTGAGGCTGGCTCCCACGGCCGAGATGTAAAGGGTATTATCCGCCAGCACCAGTTCAATAAAGTTGAGCTGGTAAAATTTGCCCATCCCGAAACCTCCTACGAAGAGTTAGAAAGTCTAACTCTTGATGCCGAAGAAATCCTACAAAAACTAGGGCTTCCTTACAGAGTGGTTATACTTTGCACAGGAGACCTTGGCTTTGCCGCTGCTAAAACTTACGATATAGAAGTCTGGGCTCCTGGTCAGAACAGGTTTGTAGAGATTTCTTCCTGCAGCAATTTTGAAGATTATCAAGCCAGAAGGGCAAATATTCGCTTCCGTCCCAAAGAAGGCAAAAAACCACAACTCGTACACACCTTGAATGGCTCAGGGCTAGCTGTTGGCCGCACCCTTATGGCCATTATTGAAAACTACCAGCAGCAAGATGGCTCGGTGGTTGTGCCTGAAGTGCTTAGACCTTACCTTGGTGGTCAGGAAATAATTGAGCCTGAAAAAAAGCTATGATAAAAGACTTTGGCCTGGTAGCCGCAGGAATAGTTTTGCTTTACGCCGGGGGCGAAGTGATGGTGCAAAGCGCCACCCGACTGGCGCTTCTCCTGGGTATTTCGCCTCTGGTCATAGGGCTTACGCTGGTGGCATTTGGCACTTCAGCGCCAGAGCTTGCAGCCACCTTGGCGGCAAGTTTTAAAGGTGTTGGTGATGTAGCTTTTGGCAATGTCATTGGCTCAAATATCGCCAATATCGGTTTAGTACTGGGCCTGGTAGCTCTAGTTAGCCCCCTTAAAACCACTTTTCGTTTTATCACCCAGGAAATGCCTTTTATGCTTTTTGTAAGTTCCCTTCTTTTTCTCCTGGGCCGTGATGGCTATCTAGGCCGTTTAGATGGCTCCATATTTCTGTTTCTTCTAGTGCTTTTTCTCTTTTTTCTTTTTAAAAGGGATAAAACTTTAAGTAATTTGGCAGACAACCAGAAAAAAGAACCTCTATCTAAAATTATTCTCTATACGGCAGGTGTTTTTGTCAGTATTGGCCTTTTATCTCTCGGGGCTAACGTCTTAGTAGAAGGTGCTGTGAATATTGCCAGGCATTTAGGAGTCCCTGAAAGGGTTATAGGCCTTACCATGGTGGCGGTGGGCACAAGCCTTCCCGAGTTGGTATCCACCCTGGTAGCGGCTTATAGACGAGCGGGAGATATTATCCTGGGAAACATTATTGGCTCAAATATCATGAACATTCTGGCCATTTTGGGCCTTACCCCCATAATAAAACCTTTTTCTTTTTCCAAAGAAGGCGTCACCGTTGACCTAAGTATTATGATTTTCTTCTCGCTTATGGCCTGGGCAATGTTAGCTCATCAAAAAAGAGTTGGACGTTTAAAAGGAACTATTTTGCTAGGGTGTTACATATTCTATGTATTTTATCTTTATCAATAAGGCCTACACGGCTTTTCTTCTCTTCTTTTTAGCCAAAATAGCAAAAGGCCAGCTATAACCATGAGCAGGCAAAATTGTTGGCCTCTGGTCATCCAGCCAAAAAGAAGGGGGACTCCTGCGTCGGGTTCCCTAAAAAATTCTATAAAAAAGCGTATGCTTCCGTAAGCCACCAAAAAGGAAGCAAATTTGAAGCCACAAGGCCATTCTTTCTTGCGCAAAAACCACATGATAAGAAAAAGAACGAGCCCTTCTCCCAAGGCTTCATAAAGTTGAGAAGGATGCCTGGGAATAGGCCCGCCTTTTGGGAAAACCATGGCCCAGGGGACATCTGTAGGGCGTCCGTAAAGCTCTCCGTTTATGAAGTTACCCAGCCGCCCAAGGCCTAAGCCAATAGGGGCAGGTACAACAAAAAGGTCTGCCCAGAACCAAAAGTTAAGCTGATGTTTGCGGGCATAAATTAACCCGGCAATAAGAACTCCCAGAAGGCCACCATGAAAAGACATTCCTCCATGCCAGATAGCTAAAATCTCAAGGGGATGCTTTAAGTAATAGTCTGGAAAATAGAAAAGGACATGCCCTAAACGAGCACCTATTATGAGCCCCAAAGCTCCCCAAAAGATAATGTTATCAAGGTGCTCTCTTAGCTCCTGGTAACCTTTTTCGCGGAGCTGAAAACGCACCAGAAAATAGGCCGCCAAGAAACCAAGGAGATACATTAAACCATACCAGCGAAGGGCAAGGGGCCCTATACGAAAAATTACCGGGTCTATATCAGGATAAGAAAGCATAGGTCTATTATAATAACCTGTCAGAGAAGGGCTAGATTCAATTCCTAAATCCTGCTTAAACAAAATTAACCTATAGAAAAAACGGTAAAGGCTTTTAAACCATTTTTTCAGCGCTTGGGAAAATCAGGAAAACTACAAGAAAACCATATTTGCATCCTCAGCTAAACTTTTTATTTTACTTTTTTTCTTTCGTTTTAGCCCTAGGAATCCTTTTAGCTTTGCGGCTGCTTTATTCACAAACCCTTTACTCCCTATGGCCAGGCTTTCGGTAAAATGTCTGACCCGCTGCCTGAAAATTTCGCCTGTCCCTATTTCTGGCTCACCAAGCCCGCCCTTCCCGTAAACAAACTCCCGCAACAACTCAAATCTTTCTTTTTCAGACTTGTTTTCCCAGCGAGACAGCCCTAGGTTTAGCGAAAGGAAATTTTTGCCTGTCCCTCTTCTTGACCGATATCCCAGCGAGCACCAGCGATAGTCCTCTGGCTTACCCACTATCCCTGCCCACACTGGGTTTAACTCTATGTAAGCCAAACAATTAAGGAGCGCTTCGCCTGTCTCCACGATTACAGACTTAAACCTGTCCGCCCAGAAGTAGCCTCTGCGGTCAACTCGCCTGTTATACCAGCGAGAGAAGCGCTGCTTTATATCCTGGACATAGCGAGAAAGATTCCCGAGCTTTGTCCGCCATTTTTTGATTAGCTCCTCGTAAAAGAAGATTTTGCGTTTCTCTCCGTAATAGAGCTTTATGCGGCGCTTCACTTCTTCGTCAGAGAACTGGTCTTCAGGTAGCATGCGGCAGAGTAGGTGGAAGTGGTTGCCCATAATGGCAAAGCCGTAAACTTCCACGAAATAGACCTGAGAGAGCCAGCGGATGAGGTTAAGCAGGTAGTCTTTTTCTTCAGGACCTAAGACTTTGTGGCCAGGGAGAGCCGTGCGGGAGATGACATGATAAGCCGCTTTTGGGTCGTTCATAAAAAATCTAGGTATGCGTGGCATAACGAAACCTCCTTTTAAATTTTTCCTTTTAAATTTTGCCTGTCCCTATTTCTCTTTTATCGACCAAGATTTAGCAGAAACTTAAAAGTTACTACTACTTACTTGCCTGTCCCTTTTTACGATGTCCCTTTTTCTGTCCTTTTTACGATGTCACAAAATTGCTATTAAAGAGTCATTTCCATGTAAAATTTGTCCATTACTTTCCTCATCAGCAGCATCAAAAGCAGAAAACACTGGGAGGATATAATGTTAAAAATAGCCCATATTTCGGATTTGCATGTAAGCGGCCATAACTACATGAAACCTTGGGGAGAAAATCTTATTACCCTGCTGGAAGATATGGGACCTGATTACGTTATAGTAACTGGAGATTTAACTGATGATGGCTATTTGTACGAGTACGAACTAGCTCACTATTTCTTACAAAAGATAAAATTTACCACTTTTGTTGTTCCTGGAAACCATGATGCACGCAATGAAGGCTATCAACTATTTGAGGAATTCTTCGGGACTCGTTTTCCATCTTTTGAAAATGAAAAAATAGTACTTCTGGGGATAGATTCTACAGAACCTGATATTGATGACGGACACGTGGGCCGAGAAAACTATCCACTAATCAAAGAAAAACTAGGGCCATCTCAAAAGTTTAAAATAATGTGTTTACACCATCACTTACTTCCAATCCCTTATACCGGAAGGGAAAGAAACATACCAGTTGATGCCGGCGATGTATTAAAAATCTGCATTGAGGAAAGGGTAAACTGTGTATTATCTGGCCACAAACATTATCCCTGGATATGGAAGCTTGAAAATACTTTTTTCATTACCGCTGGTACAGCTACTTCACGCCGTCTTAAAGGTTTTTCCTACCCCTCTTTTAACTTGCTACATGTAGCTGAAGATGCTCTTACGATTGATATCGTAAATGTACATGAAAAGAAAGTTCAAGAAACCAAGAAATACAGTCTAGTTTAAAACAAATACTTTTTAGCTCTGAAAGACCAGAAATCCGTAGCAATCTTGCCCTTCCAGAAGTTGACAGCCCAAAAGTTTGTTGTCTGTTTTTTGTATTCCAGGAAATAAAAAAATAAAAAGGGGTGGCCTGAGCCACCCCTCTAAAGCCCGCCCCTGCAGATTATTAATAAGGAGCGGTAGACATGACCGGGCTTAGTTCTTCAATCTTTCCGTGTTTTATGCGGTAATTATAAAGATCTTCAATGTCTTTGTAGACCTGAAAGACCTGGAAGAATCCATGCCAGTGAGACCAGTCTGGCCCACCCATAGCATAACCCATACGAGCACGACGTCCAGTGTGGTGCCAGAGATAGTACCAGAGCTCCTGTACAGGATCTTTCCAGGGATCATCTTTCAGTAAATTTTTGGCTTTAAGGTCAGCCAACATCTTTTGGACGTTCTTAGCATAAGTGTTATAAAGGGCTACGGCGTCATCTAGATTCTTAAAGAAAGAATCAGTAAAAATTGTAGAATGACAATTAATGCAGACTTTTTTCATATTTTCACGACCTTTCATACCATCTCCACGGGCACCTTTACGAATATCGCTGATTGGAGGGTAAAGACGCCATTTTAGACGCTCGGCTACGTTGTGGGTGGTGGCAAGCTCTCCGATACCACTCATATGACAGGTAGCACAGGTAGGAGCAGAGTAGTCTCCAGGTTCCCAGGCGTCAGGGGCGGAATCCCACTTCCACTTATGCCCTTCGGCGTGATAGCGCTTACCGTGCTGGCTACCAAGATAAGTTTCTACGTTGGGATGGTCAGGTCCAATGTGACACTTGTCACAGGCGGTAGGTTTACGGGCTTCTGCTACACTAAACTTATGACGGGTATGACAGGCAGAACAATTACCAGCACTACCATCAGGATAGCGCTGTCCGATACCAGAAGGCCAGGTCCCACGGATAGGCTTATTGTCTGGACCAAGCTCTATCTTTCCACCATGACAACTGGCACAACCGGTTCTTTTAGAGGCGGTAGTACGAGGATCTCCTTCAGGAATCCCCATAAAAATTCCGCCTTCATAATAGTGCATAAGTTTGTGCATCTTCTTGCTCTCTACTACCGGAACACTGGCCATCTTGGAGTGAGCACTCTTTTCAAACTGTTCCACTTCTGAGGGGTGACATTTAGCACAAGTTTTGGGAGAAACCATGGGAGAAGTGTAAATATTAGTTCCTTTAACACCTACACACTGGCTGGCCATAGGCGAATTTTTAGGAACTACATGACAGTCATAACAGGATACCCCAGCATGAGCCATGCGACTCATCTTCCAGTCTGCTACAATCCCTGGAGTCTTTTTAGAATGACACTCAATACATTGGATAGCCTCTTTTGAGTAACCACGGGTGATAATCAGCTTTTTACCTGCCAGATTAGTGTACTGTTTTTGGGCCTGAGCCAGGCCTAAGCCAAAAACAAAGAACATAAGTAAACAAATGCCTAAAACCCTGCCGACCTTCATACAATCCTCCTTTAACGTTTATTTTTCATTTTTAGCCAACTTTTTGGCAGCGGCTTTCTCTTGCATAACCACCATCAAGTTCCCATGCCCTACCTGACGATGGCAGGTAATACAATTTTCCTTGGTCATGCCTAGTTCATATTGACGATGCGCAATAAAAGCTTTAACAGGAATGCCTGGCGCCACCAGCTCTTTATGACACTTACGGCAACTGGATTCATAAACGTGTTTATCTGCTCCCTGTTTGGCCCAGCGGTCAAGCCAGTACTGAGGAGTGCTACCTTTACCTTGCATATTGGCAATATAATCGTTTAAACCAGCTTTAACTTTAGTGACCAGGTAATTCATAAAACCATCATGTGGAAGATGGCAATCAGCACATTTGGCCTTCATGGCCCCTTTTTGATTCGGGCCGTGAACACTTAGCTTCCACGTCTCATGGAAAGTTTTCATAGGATGGCAAGAGGCACAAAATTCTACTTTATTTGACTCTACCATTTTGGAAGCTGTAACCAATGAGCCAAGACCTGCTACCACTAACCCTATGACAATGCCTAAAATCAAGCCGCCTTTGTTCATAAAGCCTGACCCCTTTCACAAAATTATTTAATTCTTTAATTAGTTTGCTATATTTTCTTTCTATATGGAAAATGAGTAAATGTGGGGTTAAAGTTGTAACAGAAATGTAAACATCAGGAGGGTCTTTGTTTTCAGTCCTTGGCCGAAAAATACTTTTGGCTTTGCTTATAATAATTCTTTCGTTCTGGTTATTTTTTATCATCTGGTCTGTCAAAGAACAGAAAAATTTTTATCTCCAGCAAATGCGCCGCGAGGCCGAGGCTATTTATGAATTCATAGTCCTTACCAGAAAATGGATTTCAAGCAAAGGTGGTATTTACATAAGAAATGGTGAAAATTTTGAAAAAATCACGCCCTCTCATTTTACCAAAGAACTGGCAGCTTTTGCTAAACCTCAAAATATGATTTTTACCTTTAAAGTGGCGGTCATCAATACCAAAACGCCTTATCATATTCCTGATACCTTTGAAAAAGAAGCTATTCTTACCTTTCAAGAAAAAAACATTGAGGAATTCTGGAAACTAGAAAACGACCCAGAAAACCCCCTATTTCGTTACGCCGCCCCCCTTGAATTCCAGAAGGTTTGCTCTAATTGCCATACTGACATAGAAGACTATCAACCTCCAGCGTGTATAAGTATTACTTTGTCTGCTAAACCTTTTCTTATGGAACTCAAAAAGAACTACAAAAACCTAATAATATCTTCAATTTTAATAACTCTGCTTATTTTCTTCTCGTTATGCCTCTTATTAAATATTTTTGTTTTGAATAATCTAAATAAATTTATTAAAACAGCCAAAGAGATTGAAAAAGGGAACTTAAACGCCCGAGTAAACATAAAAAGCAAAGACGAGTGGCAGATATTAAGCGAATGCTTTAATAGCATGATAGAAAAACTACTTAAACATCAAGAAAAATTAAAAGAAGAAGTAAAAAAGGCCACTCAAGAACTCTACCAAGCCTATTCAGACCTTAAAAAGGCAGAAAAATATAGATCTGAATTCTTTTCAAATATTACCCATGAACTTAAAACGCCAGTAACTGCAATCAAAGGAACAATAGAATTAATAGAAAGAAAAGGGAATATAGACCAAAGACAGATAGAAATAATCAAAAAGAACATAGAAAAGCTGGCGAAAATGATAAAAGATTTACTTGACTACTCTAAAATACAAAGCGGGCAAGTTGAACTAATGAAAGAAGAAAATAGCATTCTTGATACTATTGAGGATGCAGTTTTAATGGTAAGCCCTCTGGCCAACCCAAAAAATATTGAAATTGAATTAAAGGGCAAAGATAGTCTAGCTTATTTTGATCATGAAAAGATCCAACAAGTTGTCTCTAATTTATTAGTAAATGCCATAAAATTCTCTCCTCCGGGAGAAAAAATTATAGTTTCTGTCAGTGAAAATGAAAACAAAGTTATTGTCTCTATAGAAGACTTTGGCCCTGGTATCCCTGAAGAAGAAAAAGAAAAGGTTTTTCAAAAATTTTACCGTATAGCCAAGGATCAGAGAGAAGGTATTGGCCTGGGGCTAGCAATTTGTAAAGGTATTATTGAGAGCCATGGAGGACAAATCTGGGTAGAAGATCCTGAGCATCCTGGGTGTGTATTCAAGTTTACCCTGCCTAAAAAAGGGGGAAAAAATGAAAGCCAAAACCAAAATTTTAATAATTGAAGATGACCTTGATATAACTTACATCTTAAAAGAACATCTTGAGCTTGACGGATTTGAAGTCTTAGAAGCTGAAAATGGCCAAAAAGGCCTAGAATTATTAGAGCAAAATCCAGATTTAATAATTCTTGACCTAAACTTACCTGACATAGACGGCATTAAACTCTGCCAGAAAATCCGTCAAAAAACTGATGTCCCCATAATTATGCTAACTGCTCGGGATAGTCTATCTGATAAAGTAAGGGGGCTTGAAAGCGGAGCTGACGATTATCTGGTAAAACCTTTTGAATATCTAGAGGTCTTGGCTCGCATTAAAGCCTGCTTACGCCGAGCCAAAAAGACCTTAAAAAAGCAGGAAATACTTGAGATTGGTCCGTTCTACATAGATTTCAATCGTCGTGAAGTAAATATTAACGGAAAAACTATAAGGCTCACTAAAAAAGAGTTTGACCTTTTAAAAATTCTGGCTACCCACGTTAACGAAGTGCTTACACGAGATTTTATACGAAACCAGCTATGGCCTGGTAAGGAAATCTATCCCTGGAGCCGAGCCCTAGATGTACATATTCAACGCTTGAGACAGAAAATAGAACCTGACCCGGAAAACCCGCGCTATATAATAACTCATCCAGGAGTAGGATATCGTTTTAATCCTGAGGGAGATTAGGCCGCCATTTAAACTTTAAAGCTTCAAAGTTACAGGCATCTACGCAGGCTCCACAGTTCCAGCAATAAGCTCCGCGACTTTCGTCTTTAAGAGGAGAAAGCCCCAAAGGGCAGGCTTTTTCACACATTTTACATTCTGTACAGGAATCTTTATCCCTAACAACTTTTAAAGAGCGCCTGGTTCCAAGAAAGGCGAGCATCCCCCCCAAAGGGCAAAAATAACGGCAGAAAAAACGACGGGTAAAGAAGTTCATAAAAAGCACCAGTAAGATTACCACCCCTTCAATGGCCAAGGTATGGAAAAAAACCGCCATCATGATTTCACGCCCTACCAGGCCTGGCGGAGAAAGAAAAACAAAAAGAGGGGCCCCTATCATCATAGCCAGGACCATATCTCCAATCAGGGTAAACCAAATAGTAGAACGAGGTAAAAGTATTAAGTCTTTCCTTCTTTTAAACCCAAAAATTTTTAAAACTCTCTCCTGAATCTCAGATAAAAAACTTATGGGGCAAACCCAGCTACAAAACACCCGCCCTAAAAAAGAAGCCAGTAATACAGGCAAAAATAAGGCAATCAGAAGAGGTAGATAAATAGTTTTTGAAACCAAAATGCTTTCAAAACCCTCAAGGGGAGAGACAAACCAGAGCTTACCTATACTTAAAGACTGATACCAACCCTGAATAAAATTTATCTGAAAATAGTAATTGAGAAAGGGATTCACTAAAATTACTAAGAATGACAGAAAAAGCACTAAGAATCTTAAAGAATTGTATTTTCGCATGGCTATCTTTTCCTGAAGGCGTAAATAGGTTCAATATTAATAGCCTTGGGAGTCAGAGGGCAGCCGTGGGTACAGAGCCCACAGCCGGTGCAGGCCTCTTCAATTACCACTGGCCGTAACTGGTCAAGCTTAATGGCCTTTTCTTTTAAAGGGCAAACATTATAACAGGTGCGGCAGAGACTTTCTCCCCGCCAGGTAACGCAATGCCTTTTATTAATAACTGCTACTCCCATGCGCACTTCTTCCATTCTTACCGGTAAAAGGGTTCCCGTAGGGCAGACCTCCACACATTTCATGCAGAGATAGCAGGGAATTTTTTCTACCTCTATAAGGGGTGTTCCGGCAAAAATACCATGACGAATATCAAGAATTTTTATAGAACGATAGGGGCATATTTCAGCACAGCGCCCACAGCGTACGCATTTAGCCGCAAATATATCTTCAGAAACAGCGCCAGGAGGCCGAAGATGATTACGCTTAACCGGGGAAGACAACACGCCACCTCTGGCCGCTTGAGGCAGGGTCAGAAGGGAAATAAGCCCGGCTAAAAAGGACCTACGCGTCTTTTTTAACACGGCTAAAGCGGATCTTTGGTTTATATTCCCCTGATTCTATTTTTTCCACTTCGTCTTCACCATGAAGATAGGCAAGATCACAGTTTATAACGCCGTCTATTTCGCCTATTTTATCAACAAGCCTTTCCATTTCTTCAGAAGTAGCAGTATCAAGGACAACTATAACATGGCCCTTTTCGTCATGGCCATAAATAGTAAGTGATTGGAAGCCAGCTAAGGAATCAAGGACCTTATCTTTTTTATCCGGGATTACGTGGACAACAAAGCCACCTATAGGCATAAAAACCTCTTAAAAGAAAGGGGGCTTTCGCCCCCCCTTCTTTTTTAGAACTTAATCATCAGCCGCGTCCAGAAGACCACTTCGTCTTCCACAGGTACACCGTTTTCTTCGGCGTCGTTTTCGGCGTCAAAAAAGGCCGCCTTAATCAAGCCCTTGATATTCTTGTTGAAGGACTTAACCAGGAGAAGGTCTAACTCCTGGCCGTATTCATCATTATAGCCATTATAAAGGCCATCCACGCTGGTTTCAGTATCAAAGTAGTGATACACAGCCTTAAAACTCATTCCCAGGAACTTAACCGAGGCCTCAATCCAGTAATCTTCAAGACCAAGGTACAAGGCCCCTCCGTTAGTGGCCAGGAACTGGTCAGCCCAGCCGTTCCATTTGTGAGCGGTGGAAAAGAGGGTGTCAAAAGGCTTATCAGAGCCGTCAGCCCCTTCTATCATCTGGTATCCAAAACCGATGCTTCCCATCTGGATATAGGGCAAATCAAGCTTCCAGTCAGTAGCCACAGAGATGTTAAATAACATAGCCCCGTGTTCTTTAAGGGTTTCAGAGCCTACGGTGCGGTAAGACTTAGCGTCACCGTCGTCGGCAAAGTCAGTCTGATAAGCAATAGTTAAGTCATAGCGCAGGGCTACATTTTCCTGAAAAGGCACTTTACCAAAAGCCCTTACTCCATAAGTAGCAGAGTCACGATAGTCAGCATCTTCAAAGTCATTGAGATAGGCAAAAAGGCTAACTTTGTGATTTTCAAAGCCGGTATAGGCCAGATGGAACCAGTAACCCCTTAAATCTGAATGCTCTAATAAAATGTCATTTACCCGGCTCACGTAAACAGCGTCAAAATTTACATTTTCAATAAGCTTAAGGTTTAGCTTGGCAGCATCAAAAGACTGGCCATTTTGACGCCAGTCAATGTTACCAATAAGGCGCACATCATCAAAAAGTATTTCCTGCTTACCAATGCGAAATACCCCCCGGCCATCAGGGCAACTAATATCCAGATAGGCCTGATGTACCCT
The DNA here is from genome assembly GCF_001642325.1 of Thermodesulfatator autotrophicus. Classification (GTDB taxonomy): domain Bacteria; phylum Desulfobacterota; class Thermodesulfobacteria; order Thermodesulfobacteriales; family Thermodesulfatatoraceae; genus Thermodesulfatator; species Thermodesulfatator autotrophicus. The sequence continues at coordinate 18,454 of NZ_LSFI01000014.1, forward strand.
AGAACCATCAGGGTCAGCAATTACATCGTAGCTTGCGTCACCGCCACCTGTCCAGCTAAAATTCTCTGTAATGTTGGTCACGTTGTGAAGTTGAATGTAAGCAGAGAAAATATCGTAAAGTTTAGCGGTGCGATATCCTAAACGAGTCCGCACGTTGAACCCCACGGCCTTGCTTCTGTCAGCGTCATCATTAAGATCAGACACCTCAAAGCTCCAGCGCATTTCAAAGGTGGGCTTTCCATTAGTTAAAGCATTGGTGAAATCATCAAGGAAAGCCGCTTTTGAAACCGTTGCCCCAAAAACCAGGGCCAGACAGATTAACATTACCTTTACCATTCCCTTCATACTTCCCTCCCTTGGTTTGTTTTTTTGGTCCCCTAGTTTAATAGGGGACCTCATTTTCAGTATTTAAATTTTGTGCCCCACCACGTAGGGTTTCAAGGGCTTAGGCCCGGAAATCCTCTTTATACGGCAGGCACAAATCTTAAACTCAGGCTCTTTAGAGCCGGGGTCAAAGGCATCTTTGGTAACCCGGTTAATCATGCGTTCCTCATGCATATCGTGCCAGTAAACAAAGACCATTCCTTCCATGGGGCCTTCGTAAACTTTGGCCGGAAGGATATTACGGCCACGCCTGGTTTCCACCAGCACCATGTCTCCAGGGTTAATACCCAGACGCTTAGCGTCCTTGGGATTAATCTCTACATAGGCATAAGGATTGGCCCTGAGAAGCTCTTTAATGCGCCCGGTCATACTGGTGGTGTGCCAGTGGTCAATAATACGCCCAGTGGAAAGGTAGAACGGATACTCGGCATCAGGCTCTTCTGCCGCACCTTTATAAGGCCTTAGCCATATCCAGAGCTTGCGGTCTTTATGGGCAGGGCCGTAGAACTGATACGGTTTTTCATCAACGGCTTCTTTATCAGCCAGCGGGTCAAGGCCGCGGACGAATTTCTTATAAGTTCCACCTTTAAGGGCCCATTCTTTAGTAGGTGCAGGCCACTGGACACCATCTGGCATCTGCATTAGCACTTCGTAGGTGGCGCCGCGGAGGTCGTTATCACGGTGAGCGGTAAGTTTCTGAGTATATTCATCCCAGATGGCCTTGGGTAAGGCAAACCCTTCCTCAAGACCAATAAAAGGTTCAACTGTCTTTTTGATAACGGGATCATTTAGCTTTTCAGCAAGCTTTAAGGCCCACTCCCGCACAATCCACACTTCTGGTTTTGCTTCTCCTGGAGGATCAATGGTTTTTACGGTGATCTGAGAGCGACGTTCGGTACAACCATAAACCCCTGTCTTCTCAAAGTGAAAGGCGGTAGGTAACACCAGGTTAGCAAGCTCCGTAGTCTTCGTGGGAAAGATGTCTGTTACTACCAGGAAAACATCTTCGCGAGCCATACCCTTACGATATTTATCCACATGAGGGAGACTTTGAGCCGGGCTGGTGCAGTTTATCCAGATGGCCTTGATTTTCCCTTCGTTTACCGCCGAGAACATAGCTATGGTATGGTAACCTGGTTTAGCTGGAATACGCCCGCGCGGCACTCCCCAGAGGTCTTCTACCTGGTGGCGGAGTTTATCCACCTTGACCGGGCGATGCCCAGGTAAAATGTGGCAAAGCCCACCTCCTTCACGCACTCCACCGCAGGCGTTGGGCTGGCCAGTGAGAGAAAAACTATCAGCTCCGGGACGGCAGAGCTGGCCAGTAAGGAGATGCAGGTTATGAACCAAATTGTTGGCCCATACTCCACGGATACGCTGGTTAAGCCCCATGGTCCAGAAACTCATGGTAGCAGGCGAGGTGGCAAACTTGCGTGCTACCAGGCGAATGATATCAGGAGTGATATTTCCACCGCAAATTTCTGCGGCACGCTCAGGAGTATAAGCTGCCAAGAATTTCTTGTATTCTTCAAAGGATACCTTTTTCTTGTTTTTACCGACACGGAATACACAATAGTTTTTGATAAAGTTTTCATCGTAAAGCTTTTCTTCAACTATTACGTAAGCCATGGCATTAAGAAGAGCAAGGTCAGTACCAGGTTTAAACTGAAGATGAACATCAGCGATACGCGAAGTGGGAGACACCCGCGGGTCAGCGTTTATGACAAAAACTTCTTTAGGATTATCAAGCTTACGACGCATTACCCGACGAAAAAGCACCGGGTGAGCTTCAGCCATATTGCTTCCAATAATAAAGAAGCAAAAGGCCTGCTCTATGTCGGCGTAAGAGCCTATGGGCTCGTCAGCTCCAAAAGAAGTGAGATAACCACCTACGGCACTTGCCATACAAAGGCGGGGGTTCCCTTCAACGTTATTAGTACGAAGACCCGCCCTCATCACTTTCTGGAAGAGATAAGTTTCTTCGGTTAAGGCCTGGCCAGAACCATAATAAGCTACGGAATTGGGCCCATAATTTTTGACCGCCTGAGCAAACTTTTCGGCGGCGATATCAAGGGCTTCTTCCCAGGAAATTTCTTTGAATTTATCTTTCTTGCTGGCTCTATAAAGAGGTTTTTTAAGGCGTTCAGGGTGATTCATGATCTGGTAAAAAAGCATTCCCTTCATGCAAAGAAAACCGTAGTTGGTACGAGAATCAGGGACTCCTCTAATGGCTACAGGTTTTCCGTTTTTAAGACCGAGCTCAACACGGCAACCTACTCCACAGAAGCGGCAAACCCCTCGTACCCATTTATCAGCATCCGCGGCCTGCGCTTCCTGGTCTAAAACAAAGGGAAGCTTCATTCCTACCAGGGAAGCAGCAGTTAAAGCGGCTGTTCTTTTCAAAAATTCTCTTCTTGTAAGGGCCATGGGACACCTCCTTTATTACTTGTGTACGCTAAATTTGTGTGCCGGATGGCACGCTTCACAGGATTTACCCTTAGGGGCAGTTTTTACCTGTTCAGCATGACAGGGCATACATCTGGCAGGTTCAGGGCGCACTACGAAGTTTTCAAAAGTACCGTGACATTGATAGCATTTAACATTGGCGATTCCGTGAGCAGAATGAAACCATTCGTCGTAAATATCAGGAGTCTCTTCTTTGTGGCAACTAGCACACGGCATTAGCTTTTCCTGCTCTGTAAGAGGAGGATGAGTTAAAGACTGCTTTGCCTGAACATCTTCCATAGGCGCCTGGCCTTTGGGAGCACAAGCAACAATAACTCCCCCAGCCAAAAAAGCACTTAATAAAAACAATTTTAGTCTCACAGGACACCTCCTTATAGGGATTGTTTCCTAAAAAAGTTATAGAACAAGATAAAGTAAAAATGCAGTTATTTTTGTAACAAAAATGTAACGGTTAAAACAATTTTATTAAGCTATCACTAGTTTTATTAAGCTATCACTAGCTCTAGCTTCAGCTTCACCTGGGAAAGGTAAAGTAGAAACTGCTTCGTCTGTCCCGGTCTCCTCACAGTGACAACACGGCCATGTCATTGCGAGCGGAGCAATCTCAGGGACTGCTTCGTCGCCTCCGGCTCCTCGCAGTGACAGGTAGGGAAGTCATGGCGAGCCACGAAGGGGCGAAGCAATCCTTGCGCAAGACGACACCGTCCCGTGCTATCTCTCTAATGTTAGAATTTTGTGAGGGTCTCATTCGGGACAGGCGGACACCGAGATGTTAAGCGGGCTTATTTGTATTTACGGTGGCAGGCTTTTTCTAAATTTTTAATCTCTGAGACCATTTGTCTGGCTTTTTCAGGATCATTGTTTTCAATAACTTGTCTCAGAGATTCTATTTTCTCACGGCATTTTTGCCAGGCGTTAAGCCAAGACTTTTCAGCATATTTTTCATAAGCCCGAAACAGGCCCAGCAATTCCTCAAAGTCATCAGAAGGTATTTTTCTCCCTGAGAATATATCTTTCTCAATACTTTTCCATATGGCCCCCATCTTTTTCTTTAAACTCTTGGGAGAAAGATCGGGTTCCCAAGATCCTTTTGGAGATGAAATCTTCTTTTCAAACGACAAAGACCTTTCAGCTGATAAAGTAAATTTAAGTTTCAATCCTTTTTTATCAATCTTTAATTCCCATTTAAAACCTAAGGTTTCCGGAAGAGGCCAATCTTCATCTTTAAAGGAAAGCTTCCCTTCACGAATTTTTTGGGCAAAATTTTCCAAAAAATCTGCCAACTCTAAGGGGGAAATTTTTTGTTGCTCCTTTATTTTAGCCATAGCCTATTAATATATTTTAACCCCAAAATAATACAACTCTTTTAATTAACAGGGCTTTGAAATTTATACCTTGATAGTAGTATTTTCTTCTGTTAATTGAAATAATATTTCAATTACTGGGGAGATAGTGGAGAAACTTCATGGCTAAAGAAATTAAAATAGCACTAGCTGGCAATCCTAACGCCGGGAAGACCACTATTTTCAACGCCCTTACTGGAGCTAGACAAAAAGTAGGAAACTATCCAGGGGTAACCGTTGAAAGGAAAGAGGGTTTTCTTCGTTTAGATGGACATAAAATAAGAGTGATAGACCTTCCCGGCACTTATTCACTTACTTCTTATTCTCCAGAAGAAGTCGTAGCCCGGCGGGTAATCGTAGAAGAGAAGCCAGCGGTGGTGGTGAACATAATTGATGCTTCAAATCTGGAACGCAATCTATACCTCACTATGCAGCTTTTTGAATTGGGAGTGCCCCTTATTCTGGTTTTAAACATGATAGACGATGCCGAGAAAAAGGGTTTAGAAATAGACTTTAAAAAACTTGAAGAAAAGCTAGGAGTCCCAGTAATCCCTACCATTGGCCACCGAGGAATTGGTTTTGACCGATTAAGAGAAGTTTTAAAAGAAGTTATTGAAAGTCCAGCCCAGGCAAAACCAAAGATAGCCCTACCCTATCCCGAAAAGTTTAAAAAAGAAATTAACCGTGTTGCCGACTACCTAATGGAAAAAGCAGACCTTAGCGGATATCCCGTCTTTTGGTTGGCTTTAAAAGCTATAGAGGGAGATGAAGATATAATAAAATTTTTACAGCGAGAAAAAGACCTTGGTGAAGATTTTCTGGCCTTCCTGGAAGAAGCACGAGAAAATATCAAAAAGGAATTAGGAGAAGACCCTGAACCCCTTATAGCTGAATATCGTTACCGGGCTATCCAGGATATACTGAAAGGCACAGTAAAGTATCGTCCTCGTAAGACGTTAAGTGACCACATTGACGCTATAGTCTGCCACCGCGTATTTGGTATTCCCATCTTTATGACCGTTATGTTGCTACTCTTTCAAGCGGTATTTTCCTGGTCAGCCCCTTTCATGGATCTTATTGACCAACTTTTTAGCTGGCTGGGAGAATTTGTCGGGTCTCGTCTGGGAGATGGGCTCCTAAAAAGCCTTATTGTTGACGGAATAATTGCCGGCGTAGGAGGAGTGCTAGTCTTCCTTCCTCAAATACTGATTCTTTTCTTTCTCATCTCTTTGCTTGAAGATTCTGGCTATATGCCCAGAGCTGCTTTTGTGGTGGATAGGCTTTTAAAACCCTTTGGTTTAAATGGCAAATCCTTTGTGCCTTTACTTTCTTCTTTTGCCTGCAATATCCCTGGAATTATGGCTACCCGTACCATTGAAAATTATCAGCAAAGGCTTCTTACCATATTGGCCGCACCTTTTATGAGTTGCTCCGCCAGATTGCCAATTTACACCCTTCTTATCGCGGCTTTTATACCCGATAAAAAAATCTGGCTTTTTAATCTGCAGGGGTTAGTGCTTCTCTCCATATATATTACCGGGCTTTTAATAGCTCTCGTAACTGTTGTCTTGGCAAGAGTCTTATTTTTTAAAGGGGAATCTTCGCCATTTATTATGGAACTTCCGCCTTATCGTTTCCCTACCCTTAAAAATATTCTACTTCAGATGTGGAATCGCTCGGTGTTATATGTACGAAAAGCAGGGACTGTGATTTTAGGGATTTCCATAGTTATGTGGGCGCTCTTCACCTTTCCTCTTAACCCTACCCTTTCCAAAAATTATGAAGAATTAAAAGCCAATGCCCCTAACCAGGAAGTTTTAACTCAGCTGGAAAGGGAAGAAGCAACAGAAAGACTCTCCAGAAGTTATGCTGGCCGCTTTGGGCGTTTAATCGAACCACTTTTAAAACCCCTTGGTTTTGACTGGCGAATTGGTATAGCTTTGACCTCTGCCTTCGCTGCCAAAGAAGTCCTGGTAGCAACCCTTTCACAAATATATGCCTTAAGTGACATTGAAGGAAATGAAGTTTCGCTTACAGAGCATATAAAAAAAGATCCCATCTTTAACACCGTTACCGCCGTAGGTCTCATGCTCTTTTCTCTTCTCATGGTACCCTGTATGGCCACCCTTCCGGTAATAAGAATGGAAACAGGCTCCTGGAAATGGCCTGTTATTGTGGTGGGCTGGACTTTAACCGTAGCCTGGGTGGTTACTTTTATCTGGGTGCATTTTATAGGCCCATGGATGGTTACTTTGCTTAAAATTTAAAAGCGCATTGCTTTGAAAACATTATAAGACCTGCAAAATATTTTAATTGACTATGGCACCTATCCTTAAAGACTGCTTCGTCGGCCTTTTGGCCTCCTCGCAGTGACGAAAAAGAGATGGCCTCCTCGGAATGGCAATAAGAAGAGTTATGGTGAACCACAAAGTGGCGAAGCACTATCTGTCCCGAGGCAACACAGCCACCATGGCGATCTCAATCTAATATTAGGATTTTGCAAAAGTCTCGTTATATTCATATTCATGAAAGTTATTTTAGAAGCTGGCCCCTTTAGTGTCCATCGCCACCATGGCAAACTTTATGAAAATATTAGCCTTGTTCTTTATGAAAATGACTTTGTTCATTTAAAAGGCCCTTCGGGAACAGGCAAAAGCACCCTGTTAAGACAAATAGTAGGGCTAGAAAAATGCCCTGCGGGAGTCAAAAGAATCCTTAACGGAACTGCCCATCCCTCTAAAAGGCTTTTCAATTTTCGCAGCAAGTGTGTTTATCTTGATGCTGATAGCCCGCTTATTGAAGGCTCTATTAGTGAAAATTTATTATTCCCTTACAAATTTAAAATTAACCATCATCGTAAGCCGGTTATTACCCCAAAAAAAATTCTCGAAAAACTGGGTCTTTCCCCAAAACTTGACACCGAAGTAACTAACCTCTCCACGGGAGAAAGAGAGCGCCTGTGCCTGGCTAGAGCCATCCTTTTTGACCCCCAGATTATCCTTGCCGATGAGCCCTTTTCAGGGCTTGACCCTGAAAGTTTTGAAAAGGCTTTTAGCCTACTTTATGAATTTTCTCAAAAACCAGAAAAAGCGGTATTATGCGTAAGCCACTTAGAGTTACCCCAAAAATCCAGAACCCTCTTCTTAAAAAACGGAAAACTTGAGGAACTTTCATGAGTCAGTTTATCACTCTTTCACCACTTGACCTGGCCTTGGCCTCTGGATTTATCCTCTTAGCTGGTGCCCTATCACTTTATTTACGTCTTAAAATAGAAAAGAGGCTTTTTATCGCCGCTCTGAGGACAATAATCCAGCTTTCTCTGGTAGGCTTTATTCTGGAAACTATTTTTTCCTTAAAAAATCCCTTCTTAGTGGTTGGCCTTTTATTTTTTATGGCCCTCGTAGCCGGACGCGAAGCGGCCTTTCGCAGCCGCAAACGCTATGCCCTTATGGTTCTTGATACCACCCTTTCCATGAGCCTTTCAGCTCTTATAGTTGGAGTTATCGTTACCCAGGTGATTGTGGGGGTAAAGCCGTGGTATCATCCCCAGTACGTAATTCCTCTAATTGGTATGATATTGGGAAACTCTTTAAATGGTGTATCCCTGGCTCTTGATACTTTTATTGATTACCTAATGACCAGAAAAAAAGAAATAGAACTTTTTCTGGCCTATGGAGCTAATCATCAAGAAGCTATAAACCAGGCCTTTAGGGCAGCGGTAGCGAGAGGCCTTGTTCCCATCATAAACGCCATGTCAGTAGCAGGAATCGTTTCTCTTCCTGGAATGATGACCGGCCAAATTTTAGCCGGAACCCCTCCCCTTCAGGCCGTGGCTTACCAGATACTCGTAATGTTTATGTTAGCCGGGGCTTACACTATCGGAGCCATTAGTGCCGTGTGGCTTGCTGGAAAAAGGTTATTCTCCGCTGAACCTCGCTTTAAAGAAGAAATTTTTTCATAAGACCTTTTAGAAAGAGATCCTTTGCAAAACCTTGAAACATTAGATTGAGATCACCACGGCGACTGTGTCGCCTCGTGACAAGGATTGCTTCGCCACTTCGTGGCTCGCAATGACGGGGAGGAAAAAAAACATACAATGACGGGGCGGTAAGAGACTCTCAATGACACAGCGGGAAAAGAGGCTTGAAATGATAAAGTAAAGAGGGGGGTCCGCGATGACAACCCATTTTTTTGTCACTGCGAGGAGCATCTTCCCCACTGTCACTGCGAGGAGATCCCTCGCTTCGCTCGGGACAGGCGAAGCAGTCTCAGAAAGATATTTTGTAAAGGTCTCTAACAAGTTAGGCCTCAGTGCGGTAAAGCTAGCTCTAATTTTTGGTTTAATAATTCTCCTTCTGGCGAAAACCGTTTTAATAACTCTTTGAGGGATTTTAAAGCGGGTGGGATATAATAGGCAAACCAGGGCTTACCCTCCCTGCTCAATTTGGCAAAGGCCCCTAAGGCCTGAAGATTTCTAAAAAGAGCCAGGGCGTAAAAAGCTTCCTCAGAAATAAGGCCAGGATACTTTCGCTGAAAATCCCCAAGCCAGAAAGAAATCTCTTCGCAGGTTAACCCCTGGTAGGGATCAATCAAAAAAGAGGCCAGGTCATAAGCCGTTGGCCCTATTCTCATCCCTTGAAAATCAATAATCCAGAGCGAATTATCTTTAACCATCAAATTACGGGACTGAAAATCCCTATGAAGAAGAGAAGAAAAATCTACGTATCTTTTGGCCTTTTCCCATAAGGCCCTGAGCAAAGATTCAATCTCTTCGTCTTTAAGGCCTAAATATCCTTCCACAAAAGAAGTTTTAAAGTAGAGAGCCTCTTTTTCCCATATCAAATTTTCATCATAAAAAAGGGTATCAAGAACACTTTCCTTAGGGAAAGAAGGCTTTATTTCCTTTAATTTTGCAAGAATTTTAAAGGCTTGAGGGAAAAATTCATACCGCTTATTTTTAGGTAAATCTTCAAGGCGGGTATCACCCAGGTCTTCCAGCAAAATAAAACCGCTTTCCTCATCGTAATCGTAAATTTCAGGCACTGGAAGGCCATTTCTTTTCAAAAACTTGCCAATCTTTATGTAAGAACGTGCCTCTTTCAGGCCGAACTCCCCTGGCTGGGGGTAAATGAGAATAAAAGAACGATTTTTCTGTAAAAGCCTATAAAATTTTCTCGCTGAACCATCTCCAGCTAAAGGAATTATTCCATCAACTGAAATGGCCTTTCTTTTCAAATATTCAGCTATTTCTGAAGCCATCATTTTCCGGGATAAAAATAGTATCAGAGAAGTCTCCAGAAGGTATAACTGCTCCTTGCCAGGCTATTACCCGTTTAAGCCTAGCTGGCAAAGCAATTTTTACCCCAGGCTCAATAAAAACCCAGTCTTCCAAAAAAAGATCACGGAGTTTCAAGTTTTCAGGCACCACAAAGGGCGAATCTGGTGGGGAAAGGCCATAAAAAGAGGCCCGTTTCTTAAGAAAGTCCTCATGAACTCCGAGATAAGAAGATAAGCTTCCGATATCACGCCAGTAAAAACCAGCCACTACCTGACACTTGATGGGCACTCCCTCAGTCAAAAAGCGCGTATAAGTGGGGACTAAATCCCGGTCTCCCTCCCGCAAGCGCCTGACAAACTCAGGAGTAACTACCTGAATTCCGGTAAAAGTATAGGCCCCTGGCCCCTGGCCAAAGCCCTTAAGATCCTCGCCTTCAACCAGAACATTGGCCGAAGCTTTTCCCGCCATGAGCAAAAGTATGGCTCCTCCGTCCAATCTTTCGTGGGCCGAAAGCAAAGAAGCTAAGGGAAAATTGGTTACAATATCGGCATTTATGACCAGAATAGGCTCAGTAAAAAAATCCCTGGCACCGAAAAGGGCTCCAGTTGGCCCTAGAAGCTCTGCCTCACGGTAAACCTTGAAAGTAATTTCAGGATAAGCTTCGGCATACTTTTTAACAAAGTCTTCAACTTGAGGGGAAAGGTGGTGAGTATTTAACCCGATAACTGAAAAACCAGCCCGCCTTAGCTCGTCAAAAATTAAGCCCAGCAAGGGCCTGCCTAAGATGTGGAAAAGAGGTTTGGGGACAAAACGGGTATAAGGAAGCAGGCGGGTGCCTCGCCCGGCGGCCAGAACAAAGGCCCGTCTCCCCATGCCAAATTAGGCTTTTTTCTTTTCAAGCTCTTCTTTGGTTTCAGCTTCTAAATTTTCTCCCTCTCTAAGCCCCTCTTTAAAGGCCCTTATACCTTTCCCGAGGCCTGCGCCAATTTCAGGGAGCCTTTTGGCGCCAAAAAGAACCAGCGCAATAAGGAGAATAATTAAAAGTTCCTGTGAGCCAAGCCCGAACATAATCCCCTCCTTAAAAACTATCTTCCCACTAATGCTACCAGAAAAATGCTTAATTCGTAAAGGAGTATCAAAGGAATGGCCAGAAAAAGCTGGTTAACCACATCAGGAGTAGGTGTAAGAATGGCCGCTATCACAAAGGCCAACAAGATGGCATAACGCCTGAAACTCCTTAATTGAGAGGCAGAGACTATCCCCAACCTTGAAGCCACGGTTAAAGCCACCGGCACCTGAAAGGCGATACCAAAAATGAACATAAGTCGTATAGAAAAACTAAGATACTCCTGAAGGGTAGGGACAAGGGTCAAGTCTGGCCCGGCAAAGTGGGCTAGAAAGGCAAAGGCTTTTGGAAAAACAATGAAATAAGCAAAAGCTGCCCCTCCTAAAAAAGCCGTACAAGAAAAAAGAACCATGGGTAAGGCAAAGCGGCGCTCATGCTCGTAAAGCCCTGGAGCCACAAAGCGCCAGGCCTGAAAAAGCACAAAAGGGCTCACTAACATGGCTCCACTTATAAGAGAAAGTTTGAGATAACTGAAAAAAGCCTCCTGGTAAGCTTTAAAAATAACTTTTTGGTGCTCTTCTTGAAGGATAGGCCACAAAGGCGCTAAAAGAAAATTAAGCAGGCGGTCTATCTGCCAGTAGCAGATAACCGCCCCAATTACAATGGCAACAAGGCTTTTGATAATCCTATCTCTTAACTCAGCAAGATGCTCAGTTAAAGGAAGCTCTCGGTCATGAGTTAGCTCAGCACTCAAGCCAAAAGCTCCTTCATGTCTTTTACGATAGAATCGGCATCAAGCCCCTGCTCACGGTAAAGATCCGCCGGCTTGCCAGAGGTTCCGTAACGTTTTACTCCTTTAAGGCAAAGCCTGGCAGCCTTACCATGCTTGGCAAGGGTTTGAGCCACCAGAGAACCAAGGCCAGTCTCTACCACGTGGTCTTCCACCACCATAATAGGCCCCTGCTCAGCGGCTTTAATTATAGCTTCTTCGTCAAGGGGCCTTAAACTCGCCATATTCAGGATAGAAATATTTATCCCTTCTTCTTTTAACTTTTCCCAGGCCGAAAGCACCTGGGGCATTACCGAGCCAAAAGCAATAATGGTGGCCTCTTTGCCCTGGCGTAAAAGGTCTGCTTTGCCTGGGGTAAAAACATAGTCTTTGCCAAAAAATGGCTCACCGGCCTCATTGAGAATAACAGGAAGCTTTGAGCGCCCCATACCTACAAAGACATTCCCCTTGCTTTTAGCCACATAGCGGATAATACGGTCAGTCTGGTTTGGATCTGCCGGGAAGTATATCTCAAGACCAATAAGATTTAACAAAAGCCCGAGATAATCCACACACTGGTGAGTAGGGCCATCTTCACCCACGTCAAGCCCACAATGGGTGGCTACTATTTTAAGGGCTGTCTCGTTAAGGACATTCAAACGATGCTGGTTTATGGTCTCATCCACAGCGAAAACGCCAAAAGTGGAAAAGAAGGTAAGAAAGCCTTCTTTAGACAGGGCGCCTGCCACCGTAGCGGCGTGATGCTCCTGAATACCTACTTCATGAAAAGCCTCAGGGCTCATCTTGCGAAAAGCCGTCATCTTGACTGAGCCCTCAAGGTCACAGGTAATTCCAAGAACCTTTGGAGGGCTACCAGGTTTATTGTTGAGCTCAGCCAGAGAAGCAAGGGCTTTGCCGTAGGCTGAACGGCAATCCGTCTTAACTTCTGGCTCGTAAAGAATAGGTTCCCCGGTTTCCACTTCTACCGGCTCTGGCTCATGGGGAAAAGCAGGAAAAGAAATTTCATAGCTCTTTCTCTTTTCAAGAAGGACATCAACCTCTGAAGGGTCAAAGCCAAGTTCTTCCAGGGCCTTTTTAGCCAGGTCTGGAGGAAGGGCCATGCCGTGCCACTTTTCATCGTCTTCCATAAAGGATATACCTTTGCCCATAGTGGTCTGGGCAAGAATAGCCGTGGGCTTTTCCGGACAAAGGACTTCACCGGTAATGAAACGGCGAAGCGCCTGGTAAAGGTCATTAAAGTCGTGGCCGTTGGCCTCAATCACATTCCAGAAAGTGGCTTTTATTTCATGAGCAATATCCTGGGGCATAACCCGATAAATGCGGCCGCCAATCTGCAGGCGATTGTAGTCAATCAAGGCGCAAAGATTGTTTAGGCCGAATTTTACAGCAAAGCGCCGGGCCTCAATGACCTGGCCTTTCTGTTGTTCACCATCACCCATTACACAGAAAACCCGACGAGGGATTTCTTTTAGCTTCAAAGCCCGGGCCATACCACAGGCCGCCGAAAGCCCCTGCCCCAGGTTTCCAGTGTTCCATTCTACACCCGGCACGGACTGCTCAACATGGCCCCCAAAGGCCGAGCCTGCCCGCCTGAACTCCATAAGAAAAGGCTCTTCAGGGAAATAGCCGTACTCACAAAGCACGCTGTAAACCCCCGGGCTTATATGCCCGTGGCTTATAACCACACGGTCTCTTTCTGGTAAACGCGGGTTCTTAGGGTCATGCTCAATAAGGGCGTAGAGCAAAATAAGCATGTGAAGAGAAGAAAGAGAACCACCTGGATGACCGCAGCCAGCCAGGGTGGTAGAAAGAATGATGCGTCTGACAGCACGGCGCCACATCTCTTCTAAAGTCTTAATCTCTTCCTGAGAAAGCCTTTCCTGAGTCAAATCAATTTTTAGCATAAGCCCAACTCCTTTTCAGGTTTCTGCTGGTCCTATAGCGCAGCTAGCCAAGAATTCAAGATGGAAATTTTACCCTTCGATCACATTTAATCTTCATCACCTATAAACAAAAAATTTTAAAGTGGAAAAAATTTTCCCACAGAGGAAAAAAATTTCCCTTACCGAAAACCTTTAAAAAAATCAACAGGAAAAGGCCTTTAAGCTGTTTTAAGGGAAACAATTTTCTTGTTTATAGTGAAAAATTTTTCCACTTCTGTATGTTCTCATCAGCTCTCAGTCAGCCAAACACCTTGATACATAAGGATTTTTGTTTTGGCATACTTATTGCTTTGAAATATAAAAACAGCAAGGAGGTAAAAAATGAAACTCAAAATATGGTTACTGCTTATAACATTTTTAGGGTTGGCCTCAAGCGCCTGGGCCCTTACCATTAACGTAGATGGGGACTTGAGTGACTGGGGTCTTAATACCTCTGGTTTTGCGAAAAACGACAATAATTGGAATCCGGGAATTCCTGGGGTTTTTGTTTTTCAAGAAGATCAGGTTGGCAGTTCGGACTATGTAGGGCCAGGCTATGGTGGTCAAGAATACGATGTAGAGGCCATCTTAGCCACTTTTGATAACAACTATCTTTATATCGCCATTGCCACTGGCTTTCCTCAGGCTGGCACCAGCTGGGATGCTGGAGATATAAGCCTTGATATCGGAAATGACGGCACCTGGGATTACGCCTTCATTATCTCTAACTACCAGGATGGCTCAGAAAACCGGGGATTAACTCTGGGTGGCCTATATGAGGTGAGCTCCTGGCTGGATGTCTATTATAGTAGCCATAATGTATCCAACCCTTTCCGTATGGAAAGTGGCACTTACGTAGGAGCAGGTTCTTTAGTTTATACGGATGACCCGGATCACTCCTTTTCCCGCTATTTTATAGAGTTGGCTATTCCATTAAACTTGATTGACTGGTCTTCTACTATACATAATCTGGTTGCTATTCATTGGACCATGGAGTGTGGAAACGACTACGGCACCGTAGTGGCACATACCCCTGAGCCTTCTACCTACATGCTCCTAGGGGCTGGTCTTTTTCTAATGGCTGCCTTTGTAAAAAGGCAGAAAAAAGCTTAAATTTAGAGGGCCCAGAGGCCCTCTTCCATTAACCGTCATGGCCTATCGGCCACAAGCAAAGGACATGAAAAATTCTACCTCCCCTAGCCCCTCCTGAAGAGGGGGAACAAGGAGTCGAGGGTGAGGGAACATTTTTCACAGGAATGAGAACATAAAACAGCTGACAATTTAGGCTGTCATTGCGAACCACACTCCCAACCTAGTCATTGCGAACGAAGCGAAGCAATCTCTGTCTCGAGCGATACTGAGGAAATCTGAGATCACCATGGCAACCGCTTCGCTGGTTCAAGGATTGCTTAGACACTTCGTAGCTCGCAATAACTCCTCTCCATCTCACCACGAATGAAGCAATCCTGGCCAAAAATGGACATTCATTTATTAGCAGCCATACGATCTTCTTGAACGACTATTTCTTTAGGAAAAGAAAGCAAAAAAGCTGTTCCTTCTTTGGTGGAGCGTAGAAAAATTTGTCCACCCAGGCCCTTTACCAGGCTATAGACCACTGAGAGTCCAAGGCCTGTGCCCTGCTCTTTAGTGGTGAAAAAAGGTTCAAACACGCGTCCTGCAATCTTTTCGGGAATGCCCCCGGCCTTATCTGAAACTTCTAAAAAAAAATTTTCTTCTTTTATAAAAGTAGAAATTTTTATGAAAGGCCTTTGGCCATTATAGGCTTCAATGGCATTAGAGCAAAGATTTAGTAATATCTGTTTAAAACGCCCTGACTCCACTTTGAGAACCACATTGTCTGGAAAAGAAAGCTCCCAATTAATGTCTGAGCCAAATTTTACCGCCAGTTCCTCTTGAATTTCAGTAACTAATTTTTTTAGATTTATTTTCTCTGGCCTTCCAGAACCGGGCTTAGCGAATAATAAAAAATCTGAAACCAGCTTATCTAGCCTTTGGGTCTCACGAAAAATAATATTAAAAAGCTTCTTACCTTCTGGTTTGATAAGGTTTTCTTCTTTTAAAAATTCAACGGCTCCACAAATGGAAGCCAGAGGGTTTTTTATTTCATGGGCAAGGCCTGAAGCCATAGTGCCAAGAGCAGCCAGATGTTCTGCTCGTCTCAGGCGCTCTTCATTTTCCTTTATGGGGGTTATGTCCTGAAAAATAAGACCATAGCCAAATATTTCTTTTTTTTCGTCACGCAAAGGGAAAAAGGTATAACCTATATACTTTTTCTGGCCTTTCTGCTCAAAAACAAGTTCACACCGGGGACATTCTTCATAAAGTTTTAGATTGGGAAAAAATCTATCTAAATTTTCCCCAATCAAATTATCATGACCCATAATCTTTTCCGCGGATTTATTGGCTGAAACAATGCGCTTTTCAAGGTCAGTTACTATTAGCCCTGAAGAAAGAGAAGAAAGGATATGGCGATGGAGTTCCTCTGTTCTGAAAAGGGCCTCGTGAGTTTCTTTTATTTTTTCTCTGGTGCGCTGAAGTTCTTCAGCATAACGCAAAGCCAGTAAGCCGGAAAGCCCCATAGCTCCAAGGGGGACAAAAAATTGCAGGATTGTTTGGGAATTTACCGAGGGACTCTCAATAAGCCAAAAAATAGAGGCAAAACAACAAAGGGCTAAAAATGTAAATATATCTGCCCCTCTACGCCCTAAATGGAAGGCAGCCACAAAAATCAGTAAAGGATAAAGAAAAAGAAAAGGACTTTCACGGCCATCAGTAATCCATACCAGGGCTGAAATAAGCAAAAGGTCTATTAAAAGAGAGGACCATAGTCTTTTTTTAAAAGTAAGGCTAGCAGCTGAGGCGTAAAAAAAAGCCGTATTTGCCCAAAACCCTAGAAAAATCAAGATAGAAAAAGGGGGAAGAAGATTAATTTTTTCTGCAAACGAAAGAAGGGCGGCTATACTTCCTAAAAGTAGAAGAGACGAGCGCAAATATTCAAAAACTTTAGATGATGAATTTTCAGGAAAGACCATATTTAGCCAGCCGATAGCGAAAAGACCTGAAGTTTAGGCCTAGAAGTTTAGCGGCTTCAGTTTTATTCCCTCCTGTGCGCGAAAGGGCCTGCTTAAGAAGAGAAACCTCTATTTGGGCTAAAAGGTCTTCTAAATCCAGGCCTTCCTCAGGAAGTTCAATTTTTAAGCCTTTATTATCTTGAGTTCCCTTCTTTTTTCGCGAAAGAATAAGGTTTTCAGGCAAAATTAAAGGGCCTGACTCAAGGGCCACAGAACGCTCAATTATGTTTTCAAGCTCACGCACATTACCTGGAAAGTCATATTCCATAAGGGCCTTAAGAGCAAATTCAGAAATGCCTTCAATTTTTTTGCCCATTTTTTGGGCATACTTTTTAAGAAAATAGTCCACCAATAAAGGGATATCTTCTTTTCTCTCCCTGAGAGGAGGCAACTCTAAAGAAATAACATTTAAGCGATAAAAGAGATCCTCCCGAAAATTGCCCTCTAGAACCTCTTTTTCAAGATTTCGGTTAGTGGCAGAAATTATTCTTACGTCTATTTTTACTTCTTTGGTAGAACCAAGGGGCATGACAGCCTTTTCCTGCACCACTCTTAAAAGCTTCACCTGCATATCCAGGGGAAGCTCACCGATTTCATCAAGAAAAATAGTGCCCTTATGGGCCTTAACAAAAAGGCCTTCCTTGTCACGAGAAGCCCCAGTAAAGGCCCCGGCTTTATAGCCAAAAAGCTCACTCTCTAAAAGATTTGGGGGAATACCTCCGCAATTTACCACCACAAAGGGCCTATCACGCCGGGGAGAAAGCTTATGAATGGCCCTGGCGATAAGCTCTTTACCAGTACCCGATTCACCTGTTATGAGCACATTTGAAGGGGCATTAGCTATGCGCGGCAAAAGCCCGAAGACCCTTTTCATAGCAGGGCTTTGGCCAATTATCCCCATGAAAGAAGTTTCACTATTAGTGGCCTCAAGGGATACCCGTTCTTTAGCAAGAGCCCTTTTAATCAAGTCCCGCAACTGGTCCAGCTTAAAAGGCTTTGGCACATAATCAAAAGCCCCTTCCTGTTTAGCTATCACCGCTGTGTCAAGAGAAGCATAAGCTGTGATCATGATTACTGGGATTTCAAAAGCCTTTTCCCGTAAAGCCTTGAGAAAGGA
Organism: Thermodesulfatator autotrophicus; assembly: GCF_001642325.1. Taxonomy (GTDB): domain Bacteria; phylum Desulfobacterota; class Thermodesulfobacteria; order Thermodesulfobacteriales; family Thermodesulfatatoraceae; genus Thermodesulfatator; species Thermodesulfatator autotrophicus. The sequence continues at coordinate 35,912 of NZ_LSFI01000014.1, forward strand.
TATACCATCAAGCCGCGGCATGCGGATATCGGCTAAAACCAGGTCGGCCTGGTTCTTAGAAAGATACGAAAGAGCCTCCTCGCCGTCTCCCGCTACGGCTACCTGGTAGCCCTCCTTTGCTAAAAACAGTTCTAAAAACTCCTGAAGACTTTTGTCGTCGTCAACAATGAGGATGGTAGGCTTGGACATAGCGCTTAATTCTGTGTTTTTTTATTTTTTGTCGGCAAAACAAAAAGAGAACTTGAGGCTTATTTATTTGTTACTTTTGGGCTATTTAAAAAAAACAAATTATGGCAATATATATTTGATGTGGTTAGAACATTACTTCCTGGTTAAAGCTCCTAACGCGGATAAAGCCTTTTCCAGGGTAAAAGGGTTTCTCGACAGATATCAGCTGGTATCTTATGAAAAAATAGAACATACAAAGGAAAATTATCAGGCTGATAACCCTACTTTTTGGCAGGTATTAGAAGCTAAAATAAATGAAAACTATGCCTTCGTAAAAGACCGTTTGTCATTTTTAGAAAAAGAGGGTTTTGAAAAAACCAGCAGTCTAAAAGACCTCCCTCAGGGCTATTTGTCTAAAGAATTACACCTAATAGTCCACTTTTTAGACGGCTTTTTTGGGGTGGATTCAACCTTTTATAACCTTGAAGAGGATTCCCACTGGGTTTCAAAAGGATTAAAAAGAGAAATAACCTTAAATCCCCAAAATTTTTGGCTAATAAAAATAAAAGCCCTCTCTTTGAGTGAAACTCCTCTATTTGAAAAATTTAAAAATTTTTGAAAAGACTTTTAGGTTGCCAAGCCTTTGTTTAAGGGATAAATTTTAGAAGAAATTTCGGGGAGTGGCGCAGCCTGGCAGCGCACCTGCCTTGGGAGCAGGGGGTCGGCGGTTCAAATCCGTCCTCCCCGACCATTCTTTTAAAAGTATTCCCTATGAAAAAAAAGCTTAAAACGCTGGCTCTCACCTTAGGTATTACCACTTCTGTTTTATTAGTTCTTTTAGCTTTTCTGGTGTTTTTTTTGCCATATTTAGTAAATCTAGAGGTCATACGCACCCAAATAGCCAATAAACTTTCCAAGCGGTTACAGGCCAAGGTTTATTTAAAAGAAGTAAGAATCCGTTTAATACCCCGGCCCACCCTCAAAACCAAAGAACTGGAAATTGAACACCCCAAGTATTCATTTCATCTAAAAGAAGGGGACCTTATCCTCAAATTAGGCCCTCTTTTTCACAAAAAGATAGAAGTTGAAAAATGTCTCCTTGAACAACCGGTTTTTATCAAGAAAAAGGGTGAGGGCCCTCCTCCCCTTGTAACTCCAGAAAAAATTTTTGAAATTACCAGAGAAGTATTACCAAAAGTCCCTCCCCTTACTATCCAAATAGAAGAAGGTGCTATTTTCTTTGCTTCCCAAGAAAGCCGGGAAATTCTTTTTGAAAAAATAGAAGCTGAGTTATCCCTTCAGCCAGATTTTTTAGAATTTCAGGCTAAGGCTATAAATCAAGCTTTAAAAGAATTTGTCTTTTCACTGCGCCTCTGGCCTGTGGAAGAACTGGCCGAAGGTTTATTAAAAGTAAAACACCTAGACTTATCCCTCGTTCCACTTATCAAAAAACAAAATCCCTTAAAAAAACTAAAAACTGACTTAAATCTAGATTTCTCTTATCGCTATGAAAATCAAAAATGGTTACTCGGATTTACAGCTTCTGCTCCCTGTTTTCTCAAAGAAAAACCCAGTAATCTCATTTTTGATTGTGCAGCTCTCGTTGGCCAGGCTACTTATAGCCCAGAAAAATTAAGAGTAGAGATAAAAGATCTTGCCATGAAAAACCCTGCCCTTTTTGCTTCAGGTTATTTTTTAAAGGAAAAGAAAAGGGCGGCCTTTAATTTTCATATTCGCGAAGGAGACTGGGGAGCAGTCAGAAAGCGGCTTTCAATATTCCTCCCTAAAATCAAAGGACTTAAAAAGCTCAATGAGATTGTATTGGCTGGCAAGGCTAAAGATATACAGCTAAAAAGCGAAGCTCCTGACCTCAAACACCTTTTTCATCTAGATAATTTTTCTTACGAAGGATTAGCTGAAGAGGCCATTATTCAGGTTCCCCGTCTTAATTTAAGGCTTGAAAATGTCTCAGGGTGGGCATCGGTCAAAAAGGCTGTCTTAAAAGTTAAAGAAGCCCAGGGAAATTATAGAGAAACAAATTTCTCTAAGGTATCTCTACTTCTTAACTTAAGAAAACTAAAAAATAAAACCTCTCCCCTTAATTTTGAAGGGGAATTTAAAACCAATTTTAAAGACCTTAAAGATATATTAAAGGCCCTACCACTGCCAGCAGAAATAGACCAAGAATTAAATGCTCTCAAAGGTGAAGGTAATCTTTTCGGCCAGGTAAAAATAAAGGGCTTTCTAAATAAACCCATTATTTCTTTCTCGTTTACACCTGTAAATCTTTTACTGGAATATAATCGCTTTCCATTACCAGCCATATTAAATGACGGCCTGGTTACTTATAAACCCCACGTTTTAGCAGTAAAAGGGATTGAAGTTTCCTTTCCCAAAAGTACCATTTTCAGCTCTTTCTCTCTCAATCTTTCCCAAAAACCTTACTTTTTAAACTTATCTGAGGCTAGAGGGAAGTTGTTCGTACCAGAAATCAAAAAAGTTTTAAGCCACTTCCCTCAGGGGCAAGAATTATTAAACCGCTTTCCATTTGATGGACGATGGATAAACCTAATCTACGCTAATTATAAAGGACCTTTAGAGGGAAAAAACCTTTCCCAAAAGATCTCTCTTAAAGCCAAAACAGCTGATTTCCAGATATCAGTAGCCCAACTTCCTGGACCACTTTTTATTAAAAAAGGCACCTTCACCTACCAGTCGTATAGTCTTACTTTTGAAAACTCTCAAGCAAGTCTCCTTGACGCCAAATTTTGGGGAGCAGGAGAAATAAATTTCAAGCCATTTAGCTTATATCTCAAAGGAGAGGGAGAGAGCGGGAAAAAATTCTTAAACTGGATTTATCAAAGGGCTAACATTTCAGAAAAGTTTTTTATTAAAGCACCCGTTAGCTTAGAAGCCTTGACCTTTAAAATGGCTTTGCCTGAAATAACCTTCAGCAGTTATATAGAAACAAGTTCTAATTCAAAGGCTTATTTGGGTTTTGAGAAAACCAGAAATATCTGGAAACTAGATGCTAAGCTTTTTACAGGGCACGAATTGCCATTTAAAGTCAATTTAGAAAGAAATAATCACTGGAAAATAAACATTGACGGCCAGATAAAAAAGCAAGAACTTGCGCAGTTTTTTGTAAAAGAGCCCCTTGATTTCCAAAAAATTAGAGCTCAAAACTTTTCTGGCTTTATAAATTTTAAAGAACCAACTAAAAGCCATTTTTCAGGATATTTAGAGGTTCACGCTTTTAAATATCCCGCTTCAACCCCCATATGGATTGAAGAGTTAAAAATTAAAGCCAAGAAAAAAAATTTAGATATCAAATATCTTGAAGCTGATATAGGAGAAACCAGTTTTGAAGCCAGAGGGAAGCTTTCCATAGAACCCAAATACTTAAACTTTGAAGGGCAGGTATATTCTCCTCTAATTTTACTTGAAGACATTTTGGCCCTTTCCAAAAGAAAATCTAAACAAAATACAAAGGTTAATCTAATAGGAAAAATAGACTTTCAGGTAGATTCAGCCATTTACAAAAATTACGAAATTTCACCTGTAGAAGGGACACTATTTTATTATCCCGAAAAAACCAGAGTAATAATTAAAAAGGCTAACCTGTGTGACATAAAAGTTTGGGGTGACTACGAAAAAATAAAAGAAAAGCGTCAGCTCAAAGTCTTCTTTAAGCGTCAGAATGGAAACTTAGCCAACACACTATTTTGTTTGTTTCACCAAAAGAAGTTTGAAGGTCCTTATGATCTTAAAGGTTCTTTATTGACCAGCGGAAGCAAAGAATTATTTGAAAAAAGTAGTGGTGAGGTAACTTTTATTTCTCAAGGAGGAAGAATTTACCAGTTTGGTTTAATATCAAAGCTTTTGGCTTTTTTAAGCCCTATAGATATATTCCAGGGCAATCTGCCTGATTTAGAAAAAGAAGGGCTTACCTATGATTTACTAAAATTAGAAGGCCATTTCCAGAAAAAATATTTAAAAATAGAAAACTTAGAATTGAATGCTCCAGGACTTCGCTTCTTTGCCAAAGGGAAGGTAGATATTTTGGAGAAAAAAGTAAATTTAACTGGTCTGGTTTCTCCATTAAAAACAGTTGATACTTTGGTAAGCAATGTCCCTTTAGTGGGCTGGGTCCTTACTGGGAAATCTAAAATGCTGGTAGGTCTGCCTCTTCGTATAACCGGTGACCTTGAAAAACCAACAATTATTCCTCTTGACCCTACCAGTCTCGGAACCCACTTTTTAGGTATTCTGGAAAGAACTTTTAAGCTGCCAGTAAAAATATTAGTACCCGGGCAAGAGTAATTATGCCGCGTTTTTCAGTACAGGAACATCATGCCAGCCATTTACATTGGGACCTCCGCCTTGAAAAAGACGGAGTTCTTAAGTCCTGGGCCATTCCCAAAGGCCCTCCCCTTGAGCCAGGGGTAAGGCGCCTTGCCATTCAAACAGAAGACCATCCCCTGGATTACATTTATTTTGAAGGCATAATACCTCCTGGATATTACGGAGCCGGCGTGGTTAAACTTTGGGACAAGGGCCAATATGAAACTGAAAAATGGGAAGACGATAAAATAGTAATTAATTTTCAGGGAGAAAAATTAAAAGGCCGTTATACCCTGCTCCGATTACGAGATAAAAATTGGCTTTTCTTCAAAAATAAAAGGCAAAATCAGCCTACTAAGAATTAGAAAGCAATGAGTTTTTTCTTGTTACCGGTATAAAACTTTTGATTTTTTCGGCTATCTCTAATATGGCCTTGGCGGCCTTGGTCTCTCGATGATAAGCAAGTAAAGGTTTTTGAGAACGAATGCTCTGGGCCAATGCAGGGTCTTTAGGAATAGCCCCAAGAAATATAGGGTTTGCACCCAAATAACTATCTATAACCTTTTTTAGATGCAGAAAGTATTGCTCTCCTTCTTTCTGAGAAGCCTGGTTAGCCACCAACAAAAAGTTTTTCTGTCCGTAGTCACGATAAAGGACTTTGATGAGGGCGTAGGCGTCAGTAATGGAAGTGGGCTCTGGGGTAAAAACTACTATGGTATAACCTGCCAGACAATTAAACCATAGAACAGCCGGACTTATCCCGGCTCCTGTGTCAAAAAGCAATAAATCGTAGGAAGAGGCAAGTTCATTAAGCCCTAATTCAAGAGCTCCTTTCATATCTGAATCAGGTTGTACCAGCTCCACTACCCCAGAAGCAGCCGGAAGAACATGAAATCCATAACCACCTTCAACCACAGCTTCTCTTATAGAACGGCCTTCAAGTAAAACGTGCTTTACCGTAACTTTAGGGGCTATTGAGAGCATTATATCTACATTGGCTAAACCAAGGTCAGCGTCCACCAGTAAAACTTTGTATTCCGGGCTTAAAGCCAGTGCTAAATTAACGGCCAAAGAGGTCTTTCCCACCCCTCCTTTGCCGCTGGTTATACTAATCATCATATTGCCACACCCCTTTTAAAGCTTCTCTTTCTTCGTAAGTGATACCTTCCTGTTCTCTTTGAAGAACAAACTCTTCCTGGTCAGTTATAATGCAATTTCGGCCTGCTTCTTTGGCCTGGTAAAGAAGCTTATCAACTTTTTTCAAAAACTCTTCCGCCGAAAGTCCAGAAAGAGGCCTATAAGTTGCTACGCCCATGCTAGCTGTTAAATGAAAAGGATTATCTTTAGGGCCAAAAAGGATCTCGTTTATATTATGTTTGAGGCGCCTGGCTACTGCTAAAGCTCCTTCACTCCCTGTGGCTGGAAGAATAATGGCAAATTCTTCCCCGCCATAGCGAGCGGGAACATCTATTTTTCGCACATTCTTTTTTATAATTTCTGCTACTTTCTTGAGGACCTCATCCCCTACTAAATGACCGTACTGGTCATTTACCTTTTTGAAGTGGTCAAGATCAATGAGAATTAATGAAAAAACACTTCTATCTCGTTTGGCCTTCTCAACATTGATTTCTAGCTCTTTTTCAAAAAAGCGGCGATTATAAAGACCAGTTAAAAAATCAATAGAAGCCTGAGCGTAAAGCTCCTCACAAAGACTACATAACTCTTTTATCATCTGGCCAGTTTTGGGGTCTAGTTTGTGGCCATTTTGCGCGAAAAATTCTTTTATTTGCTTTAAACGTCTTTCCAGGTCCATAAAACCTCTTAAAAATTTTTCGGAAACCAGTGAAAAAACTAAAGGAAAATTTTTGAAAATTGAAGAAAAGATTGCTTCGCCACTTCGTGCTCGCAAATGACAGAGAAGAAACCGTAGCTGGCAATGACTTACCTCCTTGTTACCATGAGGAGTGCTCCAACTTGTTAATACGCGAAACCCTCGTTTCACTCGGGATAGGCGAAGCAGTCGCAAAAGACCTCGTTCACTAGAACGGACGAAAGATAGTAAAATATTTTAAAAGTCTAAAACCAGTCCAGAAAATAGAAAAGGCGGCCTTTGGCCGCCTTTTAACTGTTCTAAGCTGCTAGTTCTGCCTGAGCCGGAGACGACTTCTTGGCTTTCTGCTCTTCTTTCATATCGTAGTAAACACGGCCTGTTCCTGCCGGTATAAGACGCCCGATAATGATATTCTCTTTTAAACCGCGGAGATAATCTACTTTGCCCGCGAGAGAAGCCTCAGTAAGCACTTTGGTAGTCTCCTGGAACGAGGCTGCCGCCAGAAAGCTTTCCACTGCAAGCGAAGCTTTGGTGATACCAAGGATTAACGGCTCTGCTACAGCCGGTCGCCCACCAGTGGCCAGCACACGCTCGTTTTCTTCCTGGAAACGGGTCTTATCAACCAGCTCTCCCAGCATGAAGTTAGTATCTCCCACTTCGCGGATCTTGACCTTTTTAAGCATCTGGCGCACTATAACCTCAAAGTGTTTGTCATTAATGCGCACCCCCTGGAGACGATAAACTTCCTGAATCTCTTCCACCAGGAATCGTGCAAGCCCTTTTACACCCTTAACCCGTAAAATATCGTGTGGATTCGGAGAACCCTCAATTAACGGCTCACCTGCCCTTACGTAATCCCCTTCATGAACAGCAATGTGCTTGCCCTTGGGAATCAAATATTCTTTAGGATCACCTACTTCAGGCTGAATGATGAGCTTTCTTTTTCCTTTAATTTCCTTATCAAAGTGGACGATACCATCAATTTCACTAATAATGGCAAACTCCTTGGGCTTACGGGCTTCAAAAAGCTCGGCTACCCTTGGCAAACCACCAGTAATGTCTTTAGTCTTGGTGGTCTCACGAGGAATCTTAGCAATAATGTCTCCAGCTTTTACCTCGTCCCCTTCATTGACCGTGAGAATAGCCCCCACTGGCAAAAGATAACGCGCATGGCCTTTGCCAGGAATTTTTATAGTGCGACCGCGTTCATCCTTGATTGAAATACGTGGACGATAGTCTGTATGTTTGTATTCCCTGACAATGATACTTACTTTACCGGTGATAGGGTCAGTCTTTTCGTCAACAGTCACACCTTCTATGATGTCACCAAATTTAACTCGCCCGGAAACCTCAGTAATAATAGGAATGGTGAAAGGATCCCACTCTACTAAAAGGTCGCCAGGCTTTACTTTCTGGCCTTCTTCTACCAGAATGCGAGCTCCGTAAACCACGGGATAACGCTCTTTTTCACGACCATCAGGGGTTATAATGGCAATTTCACCCTGACGATTCATGGCCACCAGATATCCTTTATCAGTTCTAACGGTACGCAGGTTAATGAACTTGACAATACCCTGACTCTGAGCCCGGTGTTCAGACTGCTCAGCTGCCCGGCTGGCCGTACCACCGATGTGGAAGGTCCGCATGGTAAGCTGGGTACCCGGCTCACCAATGGACTGAGCCGCAATAACTCCTACCGCTTCACCAACTTCCACCAAACGTCCAGTAGCAAGATCACGCCCATAGCACTTAGCACAAACACCGTACTTACTCTGGCAAGTGAGCACAGAACGAATTGTAACTTTTTCAATACCAGCCTCGCGGAGTTTTTCCGCAGCTTTTTCGTCAATCTCTTCATTAGCGCGTACTAATATTTCTCCAGTGACAGGATCTTCCACGTCTTCCAGAGCCACACGCCCAAGCACACGATCCCACACCGGTTCCATGATTTCACCACCTTCAATCAGGTGGCCCACTTCTATGCCGTCAATGGTGTGGCAGTCTTCTTCGGTAATAGTGCAATCCTGAGCCACGTCCACCAGACGACGGGTAAGATAACCGGCGTTGGCAGTTTTAAGAGCGGTATCAGCTAAGCCTTTACGGGCACCGTGGGTGGAGATGAAGTATTCAAGCACGGAAAGACCTTCACGGAAGTTTGATTTAATGGGTGTTTCAATAATTTCACCAGTAGGCTTGGCCATTAAACCTCGCATACCTGCCAGCTGGCGAATCTGGTCCTTAGAACCACGCGCGCCAGAATAGGCCATAATGTAAAGCGGGTTTCCACTCGGCCCTTTTACCTTCTTCTTTCCATCCGGGCTAACATATTCCTTGGTCTCCATTTCTTTAATCATTTCTTCGGTAACCTGCTCAGTTACCGTGGCCCACACGTCAACTACTTTGTTATATCTTTCACCGTCGGTGATAAGACCTTCCTGATACTGTTCCCAGATTTCGCGGACTTTTTTCTCTGCCTCCTCAAGGAGAGTTTGCTTTTTAGCAGGGATCTGCATGTTATCCACACAGATGGAAAGGGCCGCCTTGGTGGCAAAGTAATAACCCATGTCTTTCATTTTATCGGCAAAGATAACCGTTTTTTTGGCCCCTGCCCGACGATAGGAAAGGTCAATTAATTGTTGCAGGGCCTTTTTGGCCAGAGGTTTATTATATTCTTCAAACTTAATCTCTTCAGGCACAATAGTAGAGAAGAGAACCCGGCCAACCGTAGTATCCACCAATTTTCCATTCATGCGTATTTTGACCTTGGCCTGAAGGTCAACTTCTCCCTCTTCATAGGCGAGAATAGCTTCTTCCCGGTTAGCAAAAATGCGGCCCTCACCTTTGGCAAATGGCCTTTCTTGGGTGATATAAAAAAGCCCAAGCACCATGTCCTGAGTGGGATAGACCACCGGAATTCCACTGGCCGGCAACAAAATGTTGTTGGTGGAGAGAAGAAGCACGCGGCACTCAGTTTGTGCTTCTACAGAAAGTGGCACGTGAACTGCCATCTGGTCACCATCAAAGTCAGCGTTATAAGCCACGCACACCAGCGGATGTAACTGAATGGCTTTAGAGTCAATAAGAACTGGCTCAAAAGCCTGAATACCCAAACGGTGAAGAGTAGGGGCACGGTTTAACATAATGGGGTGTTCTTTGACGATTTCATCAAGAGCATCCCAGACCAGCGGATCTTCTTTTTCCACCATCTTTTTGGCACTTTTGATAGTGGTTACGTGGCCGTTTTTCTCAAGCCAGTGATAAATAAAAGGTTTAAAAAGCTCTAAAGCCATCTTCTTGGGAAGTCCGCACTGGTGCATCCTGAGCTCAGGCCCCACCACAATAACTGAACGACCAGAATAATCCACCCGTTTTCCAAGGAGGTTTTGACGGAAACGGCCCTGTTTTCCCTTAAGCATATCAGAAAGGCTTTTAAGAGGCCTGCGGTTAGGACCAGTGACCGGTCTTCCTCGACGACCATTATCAAAAAGGGTGTCAACAGCCTCTTGAAGCATGCGCATTTCATTGCGCACAATAATATCAGGGGCATCAAGGTCCATCAGACGCTTAAGGCGGTTATTGCGGTTAATGACACGGCGATAAAGGTCGTTCAAGTCAGAGGTAGCAAAACGGCCACCTTCAAGGGGCACAAGTGGCCTTAAATCTGGAGGAATAACCGGGATAACTTCAAGGATCATCCATTCAGGCTTATTGCCAGATTCTTTCAGGGCCTCAACTATGCGCAGACGCTTACCCAATTTTTTGCGTTTGGCCTCACTACGAGTCTTGGCCATTTCTTCACGCAGTTCCTTGGAAAGTTCCTCCAGATTGAGGTTCTGAAGAATGGTCCTAATAGCCTCGGCTCCAATGCCAATTTTGAACTTGGGACCGTGGGCCTGGAGAAGATTCTGGTATTCTTCCTCACTCAAAACCTTGCCTACCGGAACCTCAGGAATTTCACTTTCTGTAACCACAAAGCTTTCAAAATAAAGGACGCGTTCAAGCTCTTTTAAGGTCATATCAAGGAGAGCCCCGATTTTGCTGGGAATGCTGCGCAGATACCATATATGAGCTACTGGTGCCGCGAGACTTATATGCCCCATTCTTTCACGGCGTACCTTACTCTGGATTACCTCAACACCGCACTTTTCACAGATTACACCGCGGTGTTTCATGCGCTTGTATTTTCCACATAGACATTCGTAATCTTTAACTGGCCCAAATATCTTGGCACAGAAAAGACCGTCTCTTTCAGGCTTTAAAGTCCGATAGTTTATGGTCTCAGGTTTTTTGACCTCCCCGTGGCTCCACTCAAGTATCTTTTCAGGAGAGGCCAGTCCAAGCCTTATCGCTTTGATATTCATAGGATCCTTTGGCTTGGAAAAGTAAGAAAGGAGATCTTCCATATCTTTCACCCCTTTAAAAAATTTTTAAAACCGCCCCCAAAAGGGGGCTTTAAGTCCTATTCTTCTTCAATCATCTCAACGTCAAGGCAAAGCCCCTGAAGCTCCTTTACTAACACTTTGAAGCTTTCAGGAAGCCCGGCTTCAAGGAAGTTATTCCCCTTTACAATACGCTCATACATACGGGTTCTACCGGTAACGTCATCACTTTTAACTGTAAGAAACTCCTGTAGCGCGTAAGCTGCTCCGTAAGCCTCCATAGCCCAAACTTCCATCTCACCCAAACGCTGCCCACCAAACTGGGCCTTACCACCCAGCGGCTGCTGGGTAATAAGAGAATATGGCCCGGTAGAACGCGCGTGAATCTTATCTTCCACCAGGTGATGGAGTTTCAACATGTACATATAGCCAACGGTTACAGGCTCACGGAAAGGTTCTCCAGAAAGACCGTCATAAAGAACCGTTTGCCCTGTCTCAGAGAGCCCTGCCAGCTTAAGTAATTTCTTGATTTGTGGTTCTTTGGCCCCGTCAAACACCGGTGAAGCCATGGCTATACCGTCTTCAAAAGTGGCGGCAAAACGCAAGATATCCTCGTCGGTCTTATCTCTGAGAAACTCTTCAATCTCTTCTGGAGAAAAAATCTCCGCCAAAAACTGTTTTACCGCTTCTATCTGGTAAGCCTTAGCCAGCTCAGCAATCTTTCGACCGACTTCTTTAGAGGCCCAACCCAAGTGGGTCTCAAGAATCTGCCCGATGTTCATACGAGAAGGGACTCCAAGAGGAGAAAGAACCATATCAACCGGCGTACCATCAGGCAGATAAGGCATATCTTCTATGGGTACCACTTTGGATACTACGCCTTTGTTTCCGTGACGGCCAGCCATCTTATCCCCGGGTTGAAGCTTCCGTTTCATGGCCACATAAACCTTGACCACCTTGAGCACACCAGGAGGCAACTCATCACCCCTTTTCAGGCGATTAATGCGCTCTTCAATCTGCTTTCTTATCTCTGCCTCTTTGGCCTCGTAATCACGCAAGATATCTTCAACCACCGGGTCTTTTTTGCGGCCACCAGCGAGCTCCCGAATCTTGGTGAAAGGGACCTTGGCTAAAACTTCAGGCGTAATAGGTGCGCCTTTTTCTATAACTACCTCACCCCTAACCTCTATCGTAGCGGCCGCAGCCTTTCCAGTAAGATGGCGCTCAAGACGCTTCAAAATACTCCGGCGCAGTACATCCAAAAATTCTTCCTGATCTTTGAGAAGTCTCGCAATCTCGCGGTCTTCTATTTCTTTTGCCCGGGCATCTTTTTCAAGGCCTTTACGGGTAAAGACTTTGGCGTCAATAACAATACCTTCAATGCCGGGAGGCACCCTCAGAGAAGTGTCTTTAACGTCGCTTGCCTTTTCACCAAAAATGGCCCTGAGAAGTTTTTCCTCAGGGGAAAGCTGAGTCTCTCCTTTAGGTGTAACCTTACCCACCAGAATATCGCCTGGTTTTACGTAAGCCCCTACCTTGACAATACCGCTTGCATCAAGGCGCTCCAAAGCTTCTTCGCCTACGTTTGGGATATCGCGGGTAATCTCTTCACGACCTAGTTTGGTCTCCCGAGCTACACACTCAAACTCTTCAATATGAATGGAAGTAAAAACATCATCTCGCACCAAACGCTCAGAAATAACAATAGAGTCTTCAAAGTTGTAACCACGCCAGGGCATAAAAGCCACTAAAATATTTTTCCCCAGGGCAATTTCTCCCTTGCTAGTGGAAGGGCCATCCACTAATACCTGACCCTTTTTTATCCTCTGGCCTATTTCCACCACTGGTTTCTGGGTAAAAGTAGTGTTCTGGTTAGACTTACGCCACTTAATAAGTTTATAAATCTTTACTTCTGGGATATCTCCGTTTTCACTTTCATAGCGCACCACCAAACGGGTAGCATCAAGGTCTTCAACCACCCCGTCAGCTTCGGCGACAATGGTAAACCCTGAGTCACGAGCCACATACTTTTCCATACCTGTTCCCACCAGAGGGGCCTCGGTGCGAATAAGAGGCACCGCCTGACGCTGCATGTTTGACCCCATAAGCGCCCGGTTGGCGTCGTCGTGTTCAAGAAAAGGAATCAGTGAAGCAGAAACACTCACCACCTGAACTGGTGTAAGGTCAATAAAGTTAACCTGCTCTCGCGGGGCCATGATAAAGTCTCCTGCCTTACGCGCTGGAACAAGCTCCTGAACAATATTTCCCTCTTCGTCTATATCTATGGTGGCCTGAGCTATAACGTGGTCCCCTTCATCAAGAGCGCTCATATAAACTACTTCATCAGTTACTTTACCATTTATTACCTTGCGATAAGGAGTCTCAATAAAACCATAGCGATTTACCTTGGCATAAGTGGTAAGAGAAACGATAAGTCCGATATTCGGGCCTTCTGGTGTCTCAATAGGACATATTCGGCCGTAATGGGTGTGATGAACGTCACGCACTTCAAAGCCTGCCCGTTCTCTGGTAAGCCCTCCAGGACCAAGAGCCGAAAGGCGGCGCTTGTGAGTCATCATGGAAAGAGGGTTGGTCTGGTCCATAAACTGGGAAAGCTGGCCCTGGCCAAAAAACTCTCTTAAAGCCGAAGTAACAGGCTTGGGATTTATCAGGTCATTAGGCATAAGGGCTTCAACGTCCTGCAAGGTCATGCGCTCGCGAATAGCCCTTTCCATACGCACCAGGCCCACTCGCATCTGGTTCTCTACAAGCTCACCTACAGAGCGTACCCGCCGGTTACCAAGGTGGTCAATATCATCCACCGGCCCCTCAGTTTCTTTGAGATATATGAGATGTTTCAAAGTGGCCAGGATATCTTCCTTGGTAAGAACTCGAACATTTATGGGGATATCAAGGCCAAGGCGTTTATTCATTTTATAGCGCCCTACCTCTGAAAGGTCATAGGTGCTGGGGTCAAAAAAGAGTGACTGGAAGTAAGCCTTGGCCACTTCCAAATTAGCCGGGCTCGAAGGACGAAGACGACGATAAATCTCTATCAAAGCCTCTTCTTGAGTATGAGCTTTATCTAAAGTTAGGGTATCCCTTAAACAGGGTGTATGGCGATGAAGACTCATAAAAAGACATTCTATTTCCTCTATGCCTGCTTCCCTCAGCCTCTCAAGTGTTTCTTTATCTATTACCGAGTTACAGGAAACAATTACCTCACCAGTATTAGGGTCTATTACGTCTCTGGCCACCACCTTGCCCAAAAATTCCTCTTCAGGCACAGGAATAGTTTTAAGGCCTGCTTCCTGAATACGTTTAAGGGCGGCTTTAGTAATTTTACGACCTTTCTTTAAAATCACTTCGCCAGTATCTGGATGATGGATATCAAGAAGGGCCTTTTGCCCCAGTAAAATTTCAGGGTTTACTTCTTTTTCAATGCGGTTAGGCTTTATGATGTATTTTTCTATAGGATAAAAAGTAGTAAGGATCTCTTCGGTAGAAAGCCCAAGGGCCTTGAGAAAGGTTGTGACCGGGAAACGCCTGCGGCGGTCAATACGAACATATAAATAATCCCGGTGATCAAACTCAAAATCAAGCCAGGAACCACGAGTAGGAATAACCCTGGCAGAATAAAGGACCTTTCCGCTGGCGTGAGTTTTCCCCTTATCATGATCAAAAAAGATACCAGGTGAACGCTGTAGCTGGTTAACCACTACTCGCTCAGTGCCATTTATGATGAAAAGCCCGTCTTCGGTCATTAGAGGCACGGTGCCAAAGTATATTTCCTGTTCTTTAATGTCGCGAATGCTCTTGTCACCAGTATCAGGATCAATGTCATAAGTAAGCAAACGGACCCTTAACCGCATGGGGGCTTCGTAGGTGAGGCCCTTTTCGCGACATTCATCAGGAGTGTATTTGGGAGGAAGGATGGAATAATCAACAAATTCAAGTTCACAGCTACCAGTATAATCCACGATAGGAAATACGCTTTTTAAAGCTCCTTGAATGCCTATTTCTTCTCTAGCCTCAGGAGCAACGTCGGCTTGCAAAAAACGCTTGTAAGATTCTCTTTGAATGGCTATAAGATAAGGCACATCCATAATAGGTTTTACACGGCCAAAATTTTTGCGAACTCGCTCAGGAATGATAGTAAAATCTTGTGACATAGGCTTTCGCCTCCCCTAAGAAATGATAAAACGCAAGATGGGACCTTCCTCTTTAGCGAGGACAGGTCCCTTCTTAAACTATATAAAAAACTATTTTTTACTTAATTTCAACCTTTGCGCCAGCTTCCTCAAGACGTTTTTTGAGTTCTTCAGCCTCTTCTTTAGAGACACCTTCTTTAACTGGCTTGGGTGCACTTTCAACAAGCTCTTTGGCTTCCTTAAGACCAAGGCCGGTAATGGCTCTTACTTCTTTAATTACCTGGATCTTATTACCAGTTACTCCCGCAAGAATTACGTCAAATTCGGTCTTTTCTTCAGCAGGAGCCGCTTCAGCCCCAGGGGCAGCGCCAGGAGCCGCCGCCACTGCGGCTACCGGTGCTGCAGCTGAAACACCAAACTTGTCTTCAAGTTCCTTAATAAATTCAGCCAATTCAAGAACCGTCATATTGCTGATAAATTCAATTACTTCTTCTTTGGTTACTGCCATTTTAAACTCCTCCTTTTGCTAAATTTTAAGCCGCTTCTTCGGCCTTTTTTTCTTTAATGGCATTAAGAGCAAACAAGAAATTACGCGGTACAGCTGCCAGGAGCTGTACAAACTGAGCCATTGGTGCCTGCAAGAGCCCAAGGAGCTGGGCCATAAGCACCTCGCGCGGTGGCACTTTGGCCAGGGCTTCAAGGGAAGCCGCCTCTATCGGCTTGCCACCAAGGACTCCTCCGCGGTTAATTAAACTTTCATGCTCCTTGGCAAACTCCACCAGAACTTTGGCTACTTCTACCGGGTCTTCATAGCAAATAGCCACCCCGGTAGGACCCTCAATAAACTCCTGCAAAGGCTCAGCAGGAGTCCCACTGCTGGCCATCCTCAGGAGAGTATTTTTGACCACCTGATAACGTGCTCCCTTTTCCCTTAACTTTTTACGCAATTCATTGCTTTCTTCAGCGGTCATAGCGCGGAAGGTGGTCACAAATACGGCGGGAACTTCCTCAAATTCTTTACGTAATTTCTGGACTATTTCTTCTTTCTGTTTTCTAGTAAGCAATCGTCTCTCCCCCCTTTCCTTTGACATTAGTAATGTCAAAGGCAGAGGCCACCCATGGTCTAGGTAGGCCGGATCAACTGATCCGATTAAACACCCTGGGTGTACCTACTGTCTTTGACTGGCCTTTCGGCCCGCGACCTCCCGGGGGACTCTACCGGGAAATCACAATTATTTTAGGACTAATCTCGCCCGTATTTTTCAAGCAAATCTTTTACCGCCGCGGGGTCTATTTTAATGCCAGGCCCCATGGTGGTAGAAATGGTAATATTTTTTATGTATTGTCCCTTGGCTCCAGATGGCTTGGCTTTGATTATAGCGTCAAAAAATGCCGCTAAATTTTCAAGAATCTTTTGGGGACCAAAAGATACCCGACCTACAGGAGCATGTACCACCCCGGCTCTATCTACTTTAAAGTCTATCTTACCAGACTTGATATCTTTCACCGCCTTAGCCACATCCCAAGTAACAGTTCCTGTTTTGGCACTGGGCATTAGGCCGCGAGGCCCGAGAATCTTTCCGATACGGCCTACCAGAGGCATCATATCGGGAGTGGCTACGGCCTTATCAAACTCAAGCCAGCCATCCTGAATCTTTTTAACCAGGTCTTCAGCCCCCACGTAATCTGCTCCTGCTGCCTCTGCTTCCTTTGCCTTATCTCCCTTGGCAAAGACTGCCACCCTAGGCGCCTTACCAGTTCCATGGGGAAGAACCACCGAACCACGAACCATCTGGTCGGCGTGACGAGGATCTACACCTAAAACCACCGCCACGTCAACACTTTCATCAAACTTGGCGTAAGCATTTTCAAGGGCCAACTTTACCGCTTCTTCAAAGTCATATCTTTTAGAGCGATCTATCTTAGCTAAAGCGTTTGCATACTTTTTTCCACGTGCCATTTTTTACCCCTCTACAATTTCTATTCCCATACTACGAGCTGTACCTTCAATGGTACGCATAGCCGCTTCTAAATCTGCCGCCTGAAGGTCTGGCATTTTTATCTTGGCGATTTCTTCTACTTGCTTTTTGGTCACCTGCCCAACCTTTTCCCGCTTGGGATCAGAAGCACCCTTTTCTATACCAGCAGCTTTTTTCAGCAAAACCGAGGCAGGAGGTGTTTTTAAAATAAAGGTGAATGAGCGGTCAGCATATACGGTAATAACCGCTGGAATAATCATTCCTTCCTGGCCTTTAGTTTTAGCGTTAAAGGCCTTACAAAATTCCATTATGTTAACACCATGCTGACCAAGCGCTGGCCCCACTGGAGGAGACGGGTTAGCTTGACCTGCAGGGAGCTGTAGCTTAATAACTGCTATTACTTTTTTGGCCATCTTTACCTCACCCCAATATTAAATTTTCTGCACGTGTGCAAACTCCAACTCCACCGGAGTTTCTCGCCCAAAAATACTGACTAAAACTTTAACTTTACCCTTATCAGGCTTAACTTCTGTTACCACTCCATGGAAGTTAGCAAATGGTCCCTGAGTAACACGAACTCTATCGCCTTCCTGGAACTGATATCTGGGCTTAGGCTTAATCTCTGAAACCTTAAGCCGTTCAATTATTTTTTGAGCTTCCTCTTCCCGTAAAGGCAGAGGTTTTTCTCCGCCCATAAAACCTACTACTTTATCTATACTTCTAATGACTTCAAATACCTTTTCATCAGGCTCGGCCTTAACAAGTAAATAGCCAGGATAAAAGCGCCTGGCTACCGGACCTGACGCAAGACCTATAATTTCAATAATTTTTTCTGGCGGCACTACTATTTCAGACACCTTTTCAGACAGACCCGCCGCCTCCAAAGCTTCTTTAATCTTTTGGCCTATTTCCCGTTCAAATCCAGCGAATACGTGAACTACAAACCATTGCTGCGCCATCTTAGTAAACCAACCATTGAACTAATTTAGAAAGAATCATATCAACTAAACCCAGATAAAAAGAAATAAAAAGCGTAAAACTAACTACAGCCGTAGTAGTGGCCACAGTCTCTTTACGAGTCGGCCAGGTAATCTTTTTAAATTCAACCTTAACTTCTAACAAAAAGTTTTTGGCCTTCTGAAAAAAATTCTCTTCCCTCTGTAAAGGAACAACTTTAGCCTCTACCTTATCACTTTTAGTAGAGACTCCCGCTCCTGAAATCGACGACATCCGCTGTTTTCTAGTCCTTCTCTTGGCCATCCTCTCTCCCAAACAAGAAAAATGGCAGGCCAGGAGGGATTCGAACCCCCAACCCCCGGATTTGGAGTCCGGTGCTCTAGCCGTTCGAGCTACTGGCCTGCACTATTTAACTTTAACTTCCCTGTGAACCGTATGCTTACGATCCCAGGGACAATATTTTTTCAATTCTAACTTGTCCGGTGTGTTCCTTCTGTTTTTTGTGGTCGTATAATTACGACGCTTACAAACAGTACATTGCAAGTGAATAGTAATACGAACATCAGACTTTGCCATGATCAATCACCCTTTTACTATTCCAAAATCTTGGTAACAACACCTGC